>NZ_JBVHHW010000016.1:0-202137 GCF_055560875.1 Kitasatospora sp. NPDC023118 | reverse complement strand
GACGTCGTCGGCCACGGCCTGCACGCCGCCGCCACCATGGGCCGACTACGCACAGCCGTCCTCAACTTCGCCGCCCTCGACCTGCCCCCGGACGAACTGCTCGCCCGCCTCGACGAACTGGTCTCCCGGCTCGACCAAGGCGAACCCGTCGAGGACGACAAGACGAGGGCGGTCACGGGCGCCACCTGCCTGTACGTGATCTACGACCCGGTCTCCGGACACTGCGTCATGGCGCGGGCGGGCCACCCGCCGCCCGCCCTGGTCCGCCCCGACGGCAGCGTGGAGTTCGTCGACCTGCCCGCCGGGCCGCCGCTCGGCGTGGGCGGCCTGCCCTTCGAGACCACCGAACTCCAGCTGGCACCCGGCACCGCACTGGTCCTCTACACCGACGGACTCGTCACCGGCCGCGAGCGCGACCTGGAGAACGGACTCGCCGCGCTGCGCCGCTCCCTGGCACAGGCCCATGCCGACGGGTCCCCGGAGGAGACCTGCCGGGCCGTGTCCGACGCGCTGGTCCCGCCGCAGCCGAACGACGACATCGCCCTGCTCGTCGCCCGCACGCGCCTGTTCGGGCCCGACCAGGTGGCCACCTGGGACGTGCCGTACGACTTCGCCGCCGTCTCCCGCATCCGCAACGCATGCGGCGACCAGCTGACCGCCTGGGGCCTGGAGGAACTGACCTTCACCGCCGAGCTGATCCTCAGCGAGCTGATCACCAACGCCCTCCGCTACGGCGCCGAGCCGATCCGCGTGCGCATGCTGCGCGACACCAGCCTGGTCTGCGAGGTCTTCGACGCCGGCAGCACCGCCCCGCACCTGCGCTACGCCGCCATCATGGACGAGGGTGGCCGGGGCCTGTTCCTGGTGGCCCAGCTCGCCGAGCGGTGGGGAACCAGGTACACGGCCCGCGGCAAGGTCATCTGGGCCGAGCAGCCGCTGACCGCACCCGGGTACCGGTTCGAGGCGATGCTGCTGTAGCGCCTGCGTGGTGGAGGTGGTCCTGGGCGCTGGTGTGGTCGCCGAGCCGGGCGAGGATCACGCCCCTGATCAGGCGGCGCGGGGAGGGCGGTGGCGCCGGGTGACCACCAGGATGGCCATGTCGTCGCCGCGTTCGCCCCCGGTCCAGTGACCGACGTCTTCGGTGAGGGCATCCACCACCGCATCGGGGTCACTGAACAGCCTGCGCATGCGCTCCGAGGCGAGCGGATCGTAGAAAGCCCCCCGCTTGTTCCGCGCCTCGGTGACGCCGTCGGTCACCAGCAGCAGCGAGGACCCCGAGACCGGGTGGGGGAAACGTAACCCGGGGGCGCGATGCACTGCCGTCGGGCGTAATGGAAGGACCTGCCCTGGCGGATCGTGCCGGGTTGTCGGGATTGATCAAGTCGGGGCCGAGTGCCCGCGACGGGAGTATGACGGCGGTGAGCAAGGATGAGCGGTGAGCGGCCGTCCGGAGCAGCGGGACCCGACCGGTCGGAGGGGCACGGCGAACACCTGCTGGGCGTGCTGCTCGATCAGTCCCATGAGCTGCCGCCCCAGCTGATCGCTCCGCTGGTCGCCGACGCGGTGCGCGGGCTCGGCGGCCGCGACCCGGCGCTCCTGCTGCAGGACTACGGCCAGGTCGTGCTGGCTCCGCTTCCGGGGCCGGGGTTGGCCGGAGGGGAGCCGGTGCCGATCGACGGCTCCCTCGCGGGTGCGGCCTTCCTGCGCGGTGTTCCCGTCGAGGAACCGCAGGCCGACGGGGTGCGGGTGTACCTGCCGTTGTTGGACGGCGGCGACGGGGAGGGGGTTCTGGCCCTCACGCTGGATGCCGTCGATGAGGACGATCGGCGGCTGCTGCGGCGCTTCGCCGCCCTGGTCACGGATCTGCTGATCACCAAGAGCGGCTACACCGACCGGATCTTCCAGGCCCGGCGCCTCGAACCGATGAGCGTGGCGGCGGAGATCCAGTGGTCTTTGCTGCCACCGCTCTCGATGGCCGTTCCCCGGGTCGCCGTGGCCGGCATCCTCGAACCCGCCTACCAGGTGGCCGGCGACAGCTTCGACTACGCGCTCAACGACGACCTCCTGCACGTGGCCACGATCGACGCCATGGGCCACGGGCTGGACGCCGCCACCATGGCGACCGTCGCCATCGGCGCGTATCGGCACGCCCGGCGAGCCGACATCGGACTGGCCGAGATCTACGCCTTCATGGACCGGGCCGTCGCCGAGCAGTTCGGGCCCGATCACTTCGTGACCGCGCAGATGATGCGCCTGGACACCGGGACCGGCCACCTCCAGTGGGTCAACGCCGGTCATCCTCAGCCGCTGCTGATCCGCGACCACGTCGTCGTCGAGCGGCTGGAGAGCGCCACCACCCTGCCGGTCGGGTTCGGCGGCGAACAGCCGGTGATCAGCGAGCGGGTGCTGCGGCACGGTGACCGGGTCCTGTGCTTCACCGACGGCCTGGTCGAGGAGCGCGAGGCCGGCGGGGAGCAGTTCGGGGAGGAACAGCTCATCGACTGGGTCAACCGCGTCGAACGCTCACAGGACGGGGTACGGGCCGTGGTGCGCGCGCTCTCCCACGTCCTGAAGGACAAGCGGGGCGGGCGTACGAGCGACGACGCCACCCTGTTCCTGATCGAGTGGCGCTGAGACACCCGCACCCCCGCCGCGGCCCTCCTGACCGGCCGGACCGGCCCGGCGCGGGCGGAGTACCGTGGGGATATCGGGGCGGCCAGCCGCCGCTCCCCCGTGGTCGGCCCTTGCTCAGCGGGGTTGGCCTGCGTCCGCGGATAGGTGGCGAGCATGTCGGACGAAACCGGTGCCGCGCTTCCGGGACTGCTGCCGGACCGGTTCCGGCAGACCGCGAAGCCGGGGACGGTCCTGCTGCGCCTGGAGACCACGCAGTCGCGCGAGGGTGTGCTCGACGGCGCGTGGTGGCCGCGTTCACGGGACGTCGGTGTCGAACTGCCTGGCCTGGTCCGCGCGTTGACCGAACACCTCGGCCCCCTGGTGAGCGTCGGGCTGGACGAGGAAGCCTGGGACGACGTGCCGGCCCGGCTGGTCGTCGACGGCCGGTCGGTGCACATCGACCGGTACCCGGTCGGTGACGACACGGTGATCGTCACACGGGGCGAGCGTGATCACTTCAGCCTGCTCGTCGTCCCCCCGCAGTCGAGCCGGGAGGCGGCCCTGGCCGCGATGGCACGCGCGATCGAGGCCGGCGGAAGCGACTCGGCACGGCAGATCCTCGTCGCCACCGGCATCGGCCCCCAGTCGCCGGGCGAAGAGTCCTGAGGGACGGCCTCGTGGGCCGGGTTCCTCGGGCAGACAGGAAGGGCGGGCCGGAGAGATGTCCGTCTACGTAAAACTCTCGGCCGACGCCCGGGCACCGGCGGAGCCGTCGAAGGGGCCGCTGGACCTGCAGTACGAGGATGGCGCGGAGGGGGTCACCTTCGAGTACGACCTGCATCCGAGTGGTGCGCTGCGTGTCCTGCGGGTCTTCGAGGACACGCCGCACCGCATCGAGGCGTGCTTCAGCCCTGGGGCGTGGCTCCAGGTCGTGGGCACCTACCTGCGAAGCGGCTCCGAGTACTGACGGGAGTACTGACGGCGATCCGCGGCCGCGGGCGAACCGCAGGGACGCCTCGGCCGCCGAGGCCCGGCCTGCGTCGCTCCGGCCGCACCGGTCGCACCGGTCGCTCCGGGCGGCGTCCACCGGTCGCGGTTGATCCGCCCCGCCCATACCGTCGTTCCGGGGGGATCGTCGGCACGGGAGGCCAGGATGCGGCGCTACCGATGGGCTCTGGAGACACAGGACGACGACGGCCACTGGTCCCCGCAGGACGGCGCTCCCATGCGGAATCCGCTGGAGTACGACGGGCCGCCCCAGCGGGCGGCCAACCACCTGCGGGAGGTGTTCGTGCGCACGCTCTCCCGGCCTGCTCCCGGCCCCCGGGCGATCAGGATCCGCCTCTGGGAAGGGGCCGACGCCGTCGGCCGGCCCCAGGCCGAAGCCGAATGGTCGCGCGAGTGACACACCCGGCCCCGCGGCCGTAGCGAGCGGCTCCCGTCCCGCCGACTACGCGGGTATGGGCCGGTGTCCGGCACGCGGCGGTGCCGGGCCGCTCAGCCGAGCAGGAGTTCTGCCGCCGGAGTGTGGTTCCCGGTCGCCGAGGCGCCGGCCATCGCCGAGGCGGCCGTCGCCGGGGCAGTGCCGGGCGGTACCACCAGCAGCAGGAAGTGGTCCTGGAACCCCCGGGTGACGCTGATCGTCGCGTCGCTGCCGGCGAACCAGTTGATCCTGATCGTCAGGCCGTTCGCCGCGAGGGACCGGGGTACACCGTCCCAGGCCGTGGTGTCGAGGCCGACCCGGACGATGCGCCCGAAGTGGGCGCCGAGCGCGGTGATCAGGTCCGGCAGTTCGGCGAGGACGTGGTTCGAGCGGGGCCACCAGGCCCCGTCGAAGATCCCGTCCCGCGACATCGTCGGCTCCAGTTCCAGGCGGGGCAGCAACGGGGTGCCGGGCACCGGCCACGGCCCGGAAGGAGAAGAGGTGGGGAAAGGAATCGGCATCATGCAGACCGCCCGTCCGGTCCGAGAGGGACCAATCACGACCCAGGGCGACGTCGGCGCTGATGCCGGTGTGCGGAATGTCCTCGGTTGTCTCCCACGGTACTCCGTCGCGGTCTCCCCCGGGCCGCCCGCCACGGGAGCAGGCCCGAAGAGATTCAGGGCATCCCGCATTCCGGTACCCGTTCCGGCTTCGTTCCGGCTTCGTTCCGGCTTCATTCCGGGTGAAGGACAGCCCGGCAGCCCCAGCCCCAGCCCCAGCCCCAGCCCCGAGCCGGCAGCCGGAGACGGGAACGGTGAACGCCGTGCCCACTCACTCCCCGCAGTCGGCACGGCCCGGCCACGGCCTCACGGTCGCCGACGCCATGGAACCCTGCGACCACCAGATAGCCGACGACAGCACCGTCGACCAGGCGCACCGACTTCGGCGAACTTCTGCGGAGCGGCGCTGGGGCCCGGTCCGCCGGGCGCCCGCGCCGCGACAACTCGACGCCCCCACCGGCCCTGACGGGTTCTAGGCGGGGGCGTCGGGCGTTCCGGGCCCGTTCCGGGCCGTCGGCCCAAGTGATGCGCGTCACTTCGGGAGGTTCGGTGCAGCAGGATGCGGTGAGGGGCCGTCATGGGTGCGGGAACGCTGAAGGAGGAGAACATGAGTGCATCGGCGGGCGGCTGGTGAGGCTGGGCAGGCGCGGCGGGGACACCCGGCGGATCGACTTCGTCGAGTTCGTCCAGCAGCGCTCTGCGGCACTGTTCCGGACCGCCTACATCCTGACTGGAAGTCAGGACAGTGCGGAGGACCTGCTGCAGGAGGCGCTGGAGAAGGCGTGCCGGCACTGGAACCGGGTGGCCGTCGCGGACTCGCCGGAGGCCTACGTGCGCCGGATCGTGGTCAACCTGGCCAACGACCGGTGGCGCAGACTCCGCCGGGCCGGTGAGCGCTCGGACCTCGCGGACCACGCCGACCCCCGTGACCCGTACCGGCTCGTGGACCTTCGCGACGAACTGGTACAGGCGCTCCATGCCCTGCCGATCGGTATGCGCACCGTCGTGGTGCTGCACTACCTGAATGACATGGGTGACCAGGAGATCGCCGAGACACTCCGGATCTCACCCTCCGCCGTGCGCTCGCAACTCGCCCGCGGGCTGGCCAAACTGCGCACCGCGGTGCCCCGGTCCGAACCGCCCGCGCCCGTACCGGACGACGGCCGGCCCACTCCTCTGCCCCAGTTCGAAGGTGCGTGATGACCTCGTTCCCGCCCGACGGCCACCTCGGCTCCACCCCGGACCCCGACCTGAGAGAGGCACTGATCCAGGCCATGGACAACTTCGCGAACGACGCACACCCCCCCGCGTTCGACGGCACCGCCATCCTGCGCCGCACCCGCCGTCGGCGCGGACTGCTCGCGGTCACGGCATCGGCGGCCGCCATCGTCCTGACCGCGGGCACCGCCTTCGCCCTGCACGGCTCCGACCAGCCCCCGGTCCGGAACACCGCCGCCGCGCCCGTAGCCTCCGCGACACCCTCGCCCGCGCCGCCGGAGCCGGCCTCCACCGCTTCCCCCGCCCCCGACACCTCAGCCACCGCTTCCCCCGAGGCTCCGATGGGAAGTGCCACGCCCTCTCCCGGCACCCGCACCGAACCGGCGCCCGGCGCCCCCTCCGTTACCGTCCCCGCAGTCCTCGGCATGCCCCAGGCCCAGGCCGAGAAGGCCCTCGCGGAAGTCGGACTGAAGATCGAGCACGTCCAGAACTTCACTGACTGGAAGACCCCGGCCGGCGCGGTGATCAGCAGCGAGCCCAGGCCCGGCACCGCCGTCGCCCCGGGCACCGCCGTCACCCTTTTCGTCTCGAAAGGGAAGCCCTGACGTCACGGGCCCCGAACCGGCGGAAAGAGCCCGCACCCCTGCCCCCGCTCACGCAGGATCCGGTTACCTCGTGGAGGCCGAGCAGTGGTAGCGCCCGGTATCCAGCTCGCGGGCCCGGATCTGCCCCGGGCGCTCGGGGTCGAGACGTGTGGGAGGCGGGTGCTGGGTGCCGTCACCCGGCGAGCAACCCAGACAGATCACCTGCCGGTGATCGTTATGGCGATTTCCGCATGGCGGCCGCGGCCTGTCGCCTCAGCTGGCTAGCCAGCCAGCCAGCCAGCACCTGCCCGGCCGCAGCGCGGAACGCGTGCGCGACGCCCCCGTGGCCACCGTCCAGACCCCGCCCGGCCACGCGCGACGCTCTCTCACCTGGGACCAGGGAGCCGAGATGGCCGCACACGGCTCGTTCCCCGTCGCTGTTGACATGCCGGTCTACTTCTGCGACCCCGGCGAGGCCAGGGGGAGATTTATCCCGACGTGTTCGAAATGAATGAGACCAATAACTGAGACCAGGAAACGACGAAGGCCCCGACCGGAACCCGGTCGGGGCCAACGTTTGCCCTGGCGGGCAGAGGCGGAGGATACGAGATCCGAGCTCGTGAGGGGTCGCGGGCGATGCTGCCGCCGAAGACGGCCCGAGGAGCGGTCCTTCCTCAACCGGAGCGGGTCACGACGTGGGACGTCCCGATGACCTCCCCCTTCGCGTTCAGCGCCCTCACCTGGAAGTACGGTCCCGGGTTGTCCGTCGTGACGGCCGTCTCGAAGCCGGTCCGGTCGGCGTGGTCGACGACCACCGACAGGGAACGGGCGTCCGGTCCGGCGAGCACCTGCCACGCTCTGGTCTCCGTTGAGCCGTTCCAGGAGGCGTAGACGGTGCTCCGCCCGCCGCTGCCGCCGCGCGCCGCCGCACTGGGCGGATACCACGGCTTGCCGACCCACTCGTGGCGGAACGCCCGGTACGAGATGTCGGAGCCCGGCATCATGGCGTCGTAGAGCAGGTTCTTCGAGCCGTCGCCCTCGGTGTTCCCGGCACCCCTGTACTCCGAGTAGTACGACTCCTGCCCCCACCCGACGAACTCGTTGCCGTTGGTGAGCGCCTGGGTGTCTCCCTGGGACGCGGCGTACAACACCGGTGCGTGGTAGTAGGTCCGCGCCGCGGTCGCGCGGTGGTTGGGGAAGTCGAGGTTGAGGATCAGGCCGTGTGACTGCTGTTCGGGGGTGCCGTCCGGCTGGTTGCAGCAGCCGTCGTCGAACATGCTGATCCGGTTTCCCGGCCGGAACCGGGCGTGGTGCTGCCAGTAGAAGTCTGCGTTCGGGCCGAAGCTGAAGTCGCTTCTCTTGCCACCGAGTTGCCAGCGGATGTCGCCTGTCTGCCGCGCGACGTCGTAGACCGCCCAGAGGTTTCGGGCCGAGATCAGCAGCTGGCCGTCGGGGCCCTCGTCGATCGAGTTCACGTGATAGGCGTCCCACACCCCGCCGGACGAGGACGCCGAGGAGGCCGACACCTCGGAGTCCGCCGGGTTCACGTGGTCCAGGACGTCCCACGAGAAGACGAGTTTCCCGGTCGCGAGATCGACCTCCTGGACCTCACTGTCCTCGATGGCTCCGTTCTTCGGCCCCCCGTACGGGGTGAGGTCCATCGGGACCGGCTTGGACGCGATGAACAGCGCGGTCCCCCGGCGTGTCAGGAGGAACTCGTGGAAGTCCGGGTAGAAGCCGTGCCGGGCGAAGACCGTCCTGAGCAGGCGGTAGTGGTCGTCGTAGATGTAGTAGCAGCCTCCCGGCTCGGGGGCGCCGCCGGGCAGGTTGGTGTAATACGGGGGAATCGCGATGGTTCCCTGCCAGAACGTCAGCACCGGTTGTGTGACGCCGGTCCGGGGGTTGTGGTACGTCTGCACCCGGAAGTCGCCGTTCTCGAGGTTCGCGACGGGAAGCGGGCGGAACCAGACCGGATCGCCGGAGTCTTCGAGCATCAGCGCCCCGGTCTGGCCGACCGGCTGGGTGAGGTTGTACGGGGCGACGAAGACGTCCCCCGGGGCCGTGCCCGGTTGTCGCGTGGTCACGGTGACCCGCATGGGATGCAGCTTCGGCGCGGACGCGAAGCTCCACACATCGCTGCCGGAGGTGATCGGCGCCGGTACGCTCGTCGCCGGCGGGGCGGGCTGGGTCGCGCACCGGGCACGGTCCCATCCCATCAGGTCGGATGCTGCGGACGTGCCTGCCCCTAGCGAACCGAGTGCCCCAGCCGTCACCATCACCGTCGCGGCTGCCATCCAGCGGTGCCAGGCACCCATAGCTGCAGGCACGTCCCTCCTCCTTCTGCTGCTCACCCGCGTGGAAGCGGGGCGATGCCCGCATGGCCTTGGCCGTCCTGCCCGGAAGCGGCGGGAAGCCGGCGCCCCACACGAGGTTGTACGGGCCTGCGGCATCCGCCTCGGAGGCCCTCACCCTCGGTGACCGGTATGGCCCACAGATGGCACCCGAACAGGCCAGACGGCCGGCCGGCGGCCGAGCGGTCCCGCTCGGTCGGCTGGGTGACGCCCCGGGGTGGCTTCATCCGGCAGGTGGTCAAGGGCGCCGACGGGGACGGCTCACAGGCCCCCGAAAAGGCCGACTGAGACGGAAACTGAGACGGGACACGACGAAGGCCCCGACCGGAACCCGGTCGGGGCCTTCGTTTGCCCTGGCGGGCGGAGGCGGAGGATACGAGATTCGAACTCGTGAGGGGTTGCCCCCAACACGCTTTCCAAGCGTGCGCCCTAGGCCTCTAGGCGAATCCTCCGTGGGAGAGCTTAGTACATGTTTTGGGGTGCTCGCGACCAGCTATCCCGCAGGCCGGAGGCGGGGGTGGCCTGTGGATCGTCGGGGCCGGGATCCGGTAGTGTGGGGCTCAGCCCCTCGTGTGGCGTCATCTCTCTGAACCCCCCCAGGGCCGGAAGGCAGCAAGGGTAGGAGGGCTCTGGCGGGTGCACGGGGGGTCTTTGCGTTCCCCGGGCCATGCGGGTTCGGCCGAAGCGGGGGCTGGGGGTGAAGGGGCGACGCGTTTGTCGGTCCGTCCCGATATCGTCGGTGGTGTGTCCCTAGCCCTGTACCGCCGCTACCGCCCCGAGACCTTCGCGGAGGTCATCGGGCAGGAGCACGTGACCGCTCCGCTCCAGCAGGCCCTGCGCAACAACAGGGTCAACCACGCGTACCTGTTCAGCGGGCCGCGCGGCTGTGGCAAGACGACGAGCGCGCGCATCCTGGCCCGCTGTCTGAACTGTGAGCAGGGGCCGACGCCGACGCCCTGCGGGGAGTGCCAGTCCTGTCGGGACCTCGCGACCGGCGGGCCCGGCTCGATCGACGTGATCGAGATCGACGCGGCCTCGCACGGTGGTGTGGACGACGCGCGCGAGCTGCGCGAGCGGGCCTTCTTCGCGCCGGTGCACAGCCGGTACAAGATCTTCATCCTGGACGAGGCGCACATGGTGACCTCGGCCGGGTTCAACGCGCTGCTCAAGGTGGTCGAGGAGCCGCCGGAGCACCTCAAGTTCATCTTCGCGACCACCGAGCCGGAGAAGGTGATCGGGACGATCCGGTCCCGGACCCACCACTACCCGTTCCGGCTGGTCCCGCCCGGCACGCTGCGCGACTACCTGGCGGACGTCTGCCGCCGCGAGGACATCCAGGTCGAGGACCCGGTGTTCCCGCTGGTGGTACGGGCCGGCGCCGGCTCGGTGCGTGACTCGATGTCGGTCATGGACCAGCTGCTGGCCGGTGCCGGGGACGACGGCGTCACCTACCAGATGGCGACCGCGCTGCTCGGGTACACGGACTCCGCGCTGCTGGACGAGGTGGTGGACGCCTTCGCCGTGCACGACGGGGCGACGGTGTTCCAGGTGATCGACCGGGTGGTCGAGGGCGGGCACGACCCGCGCCGCTTCGTCACCGACCTGCTGGAGCGGCTGCGCGACCTGGTGATCCTCGCCACGGTGCCGGACGCGGGGGAGAAGGGGCTGCTCGACGCCCCGGCGGACCGGGTCGCGGTGATGCAGGCGCAGGCGGACGCGTTCGGCGCGGCCGAGCTGAGCCGGGCGGCGGACATCGTCAACACCGGGCTGACCGAGATGCGCGGCAACGCGGCGCCCCGGCTGCAGCTGGAGCTGATCTGCGCCCGGGTGATGCTGCCGGGCGCGTACAGCGACGAGCTGTCGCTGCAGGCGCGTCTGGACAAGCTGGAGCGGCGGGCGGCGGCCGGTGGGTTCGCCGCGGCGGCGGGAGTGGCGCCGATGGCTCCCACGGCCGCGCCGATGGCCGCTCCGGTGGGCGTCCCGTCGATGGAGGCGCCCGCGCCCGTCGCGGCCCCGGCCCCGGCCCCGGTGGGGGCAGAGGCCGTCGCGCCGCCGGTGGCCGCCCCCGTGCAGCCCGCCCCTGTGCAGCCCGCCCCCGTGCAGGCCTCGCCGACCCCGGCCCCCGCCGGGCCCGCGCCGGGCGCCTGGCCGATCCCGCGCAGCTTCCCGCCCGCGGGAGGCACCCCGGCCCCCGCCGCGTCTCCCGCGTCGCAGCCGCAGGCCGCCCCGGCTCCCGCGCCCGTCGCGGCCCCGGCCCCGGCCCCCGTGCCCACGCCCGCCCCCGCGGTGGCCGCCCCCGGCGGTCAGCCGTCCGCGGCCGCGCAGCAGGGCGCCGCGCAGGTCCGGCAGCTGTGGCCGCAGATCCTGGAGGCGGTGAAGAACCGCCGCCGCTTCACCTGGATCCTGCTCAGCCAGAACGGCCAGGTGGCCGGGTTCGACGGCAGCGTGCTCCAGGTGTCGTTCATCAACGCCGGCGCCCGGGACAGCTTCGTCGGCAGCAACAGCGACGACGTGCTGCGCCAGGCGTTGGCCGACGCGCTGGGCGTGGACTGGCGGATCGAGTGCATCGTCGACCCGTCCGGCGGTGCCGGCGCGGCCCCGAGCGCCGCCCCGGCCGGTGGCGGCTGGGGGGCCCCGGCCCGTCCGGCGGCCGCCGCGCCGCCGATGGCCGCCCCCGCCCCCGCGCCGGCCCCGGCGCCGGTCCAGCAGGCTCCCGCTCCGGTGCGGCCCCAGCCCCAGGCGCCGGCCCCCGCTCCGGTGCAGGCCCCGCCGCCCGCGGCGGTGCCGCAGGCCCGTCCGGTGCATTCGGTGGCCCCGGAGGACGACATCCCGGAGGAGGACGACCCGGACCTCAACGAGGAGGCGTTCTCCGGTCAGGAGCTGATCATCCGCGAGCTGGGTGCCACGGTGCTGGAGGAGATCCACCACCGCGGCAACTGAGCGGGCCCCGGGCCCGTAGGCTCGGCGGTGACGAACGACGAACCGCATGACAGCAAGGAGTGAGCCGTGTTCCCCGGTGGTGGTCAGCCCAACATGCAGCAGCTGCTCAAGCAGGCGCAGAAGATGCAGGAAGAGCTCGCCAAGGCCCAGCAGGAGCTGGCCGAGGCGAAGGTGAACGGTACGGCGGGCGGCGGCCTGGTCGAGGCCACCGTGACCGGCTCCGGTGAGCTGGTGGCGCTGACCATCGCCCCGGCCGCCGTCGACCCGGAGGACACCGAGACCCTGGCCGACCTGATCCTGGCGGCCGTTCGGGACGCCAACCAGGCCGCCCAGAAGATGCAGGCCGAGCGGATGGGCCCGCTCACCCAGGGTCTGGGCGGCGGCATCCCCGGCCTGCCGTTCTGATCTGACGCAGGTCAGCGCCACAGGTCGGCGCCGCAGGTCAGCGTCGCAGGTCAGGGCACAGGCGGGGCAGAGGCAGAGCACGGGCCAGGGCGCCGATCAGCGCCCGGTCTGTACAGCAGACGGTCTGGAGTTCACGCGACAGACCCATGTGATTTCTGTGGGAGTCGGGCGTCGGGCGGTGTGTCCGGCGCCCGATTCGTTGGATGATGGCACCGGAGCACCACCGACCATTCGAGGGAAGGCGCGACGTGTACGAGGGCGTGGTTCAGGACCTGATCGACGAACTGGGCAGGCTGCCCGGCGTCGGGCCCAAGAGCGCGCAGCGGATCGCCTTCCACGTGCTGCAGGCCGACCCGACGGACGTGCGCCGCCTCGCGCACGCGCTGCTGGAGGTCAAGGACAAGGTCCGCTTCTGCGTGGTCTGCGGCAACGTCGCGGAGGCCGAGCAGTGCCGGGTCTGCCTGGACCCGCGCCGCGACCTCGGCGTCATCTGCGTGGTCGAGGAGCCCAAGGACGTCGTCGCCATCGAGCGCACCCGTGAGTTCCGCGGCCGCTACCACGTGCTGGGCGGCGCGATCAGCCCCATCGAGGGCGTCGGCCCGGACGACCTGCGCATCCGCGAGCTGCTGTCGCGCCTCGCCGACGGCACGGTCACCGAGCTGATCCTGGCCACCGACCCCAACCTGGAGGGGGAGGCGACCGCCACCTATCTGGCCCGGCTCTGCAAGCCGATGGGCCTGAAGGTGACCCGCCTGGCGAGCGGACTGCCCGTCGGCGGGGACCTGGAGTACGCGGACGAGGTCACCCTCGGCCGCGCCTTCGAAGGGAGACGACTGCTCGATGTCTGACCGGACGATCAACCAGCAGCCCCACGGGGAGCCCGAGACCCACGCCCCGCACACCCACGGCCACGGCTCGGAGCCGGACGACTTCGCCGTGCAGATCGCCGACTCGGTGGAGAGCTTCGTGCTCGCCGTCACCGAGGTCGCCAAGGGCGACGAACCGGGCAGCGTGGTCTCGCTGCTGCTCCTGGAGGTCTCCCAGCTGCTGCTGGCCGGCGGCCGGCTGGGCGCCATCGAGGACGTCGTCCCCGAGGACCGCTTCGAGCCCGACGCCGGTCCCGAGCCGGACGGCGAGCAGCTGCGTGAGCGCCTCGCCGCGCTGCTCGCGCCGATCGACGTCTACCACGAGGTCTTCGACCCGTACGGCCCGCCGGAGAAGCCGAACGCCTTCCGGATCTCGGACGACCTGGCCGGCGTGGTCAGCGAGCTCCAGCACGGCCTGACCCACTACCGCGAGGGCCGGGTCAGCGAGGCGCTGTGGTGGTGGCAGTTCTCGTACCTCTCCAACTGGGGCACGACCTGTACCGCGGTGCTGCGGGCGCTGCAGTCGCTGATCGCCCACGTCCGGCTGGACAGCCCGATCGGCGCGGTGCCCGACGGTGCGGACACCGACGACGACGGCCTCACCGACGAGCAGCTGGAGCAGCAGGCCGGCGATCTGATGGCGGCCGAGCTCGGTCTCGGGCGGTAACCGTCCGGGCGGTGGACCGCGGCGGACATGTGACGAATGCCTCAGCCATCCGCCCGGAAAATAAATCCGGTCGCGGCGGCGTCCATTCGTCCGACGATTCTTCGGAACCGCGCCGAATGCCCCGCAGACCTGCCGGCGGCACCCCGCCCGTGGTCGCTCACGTGCTGAAACGGCCGTCTCATCATATGGAAAGCACCAGTCAGGGCACCCCTGCTCGGTAGACTGACGCAGACCGCACCCCCCTCTCACCCGGGGGGTACGGGGGCCTGGCGCCCCCGGAAAACGACACAAGTCGAGGAGCGCACGTGGGCCTTGTCGTGCAGAAGTACGGCGGCTCATCCGTTGCGGATGCCGAAGGCATCAAGCGCGTGGCCCGTCGAATCGTTGACGCCAAGAAGGCCGGCCATGAGGTCGTCGTCGTGGTGTCCGCGATGGGCGACACGACGGACGAGCTCATCGAACTCGCGGAGCAGGTGTCACCGCTTCCTGCCGGCCGTGAGTTCGACATGCTGCTGACCGCTGGAGAGCGCATCTCCATGGCGCTGCTGGCCATGGCGATCAAATCCCTGGGTCACGAGGCCCAGTCCTTCACGGGCAGTCAGGCCGGTGTCATCACCGACTCCGTCCACAACAAGGCGCGCATCATCGACGTGACGCCGGGTCGCATCCGCACCGCCCTGGACGAGGGCAACATCGCGATCGTGGCCGGTTTCCAGGGCGTGTCCCAGAGCAGCAAGGACATCACCACGCTGGGCCGCGGCGGCTCGGACACCACGGCCGTCGCCCTCGCGGCGGCGCTCAAGGCCGAGGTCTGCGAGATCTACACCGACGTGGACGGCGTGTTCACCGCCGACCCGCGCGTGGTGAAGAAGGCCCGCAAGATCGACTGGATCGCGTACGAGGACATGCTGGAGCTGGCCTCGTCCGGTTCCAAGGTGCTGCTCGACCGCTGTGTGGAGTACGCCCGCCGCTACAACATCCCGATTCACGTACGCTCGTCCTTCTCGGGTCTTCCCGGGACGATCGTCAGCAACGACAACCCGAACAAGCCCGAAGGGGGCGAGATGGAGCAGGCCATCATCTCCGGAGTCGCCCACGACACCTCCGAGGCCAAGGTCACGGTCGTCGGCGTGCCCGACAAGCCGGGCGAGGCGGCGCGCATCTTCCGCGCCATCGCCGACGCCGAGGTCAACATCGACATGGTGGTGCAGAACGTCTCCGCCGCGTCGACCGGCCTGACCGACATCTCCTTCACCCTGCCCAAGACCGAGGGCCAGAAGGCCATCGACGCGCTCGGCCGGGTCAAGGAGGGCATCGGCTACGAGTCGCTGCGCTACGACGACGCGATCGGCAAGATCTCGCTGGTCGGCGCCGGCATGCGCTCCAACCCGGGCGTCACCGCGACCTTCTTCGAGGCGCTGTCCGCCGCGGGCGTGAACATCGAGCTGATCTCCACCTCGGAGATCCGCATCTCGGTGGTCACCCGCGCCGACGACGTGTCGGAGGCGGTCCGCGCCGTGCACAGCGCCTTCGGCCTGGACAGCGAGTCGGACGAGGCCGTCGTCTACGGCGGCACCGGGCGATGACCCGGAAGCCGGGCGGGGGCTCCGGGCGATGACCCGGCGTCCGAACCTCGCCGTCGTCGGCGCCACCGGCGCGGTCGGCGAGGTGCTGCTCGGCCTGCTCTCCCTCCGTCAGGACATCTGGGGCGAGATCCGGCTCGTCGCCTCCCCGCGATCGGCCGGCCGCGCGCCGGTCGTGCGCGGGGAGGCGGTCGGGGTCGTCCCGCTGACGGAGGAGGCCTTCGCCGGGATCGACGTCGCCGTGTTCGCCGTCCCCGACCAGGTGTCCGCCCAGTGGGCGCCGATCGCGGCGGCCAAGGGCGTCGTGGTGGTCGACGACTCGGCCGTCTTCCGTACCAGCGGGGACGTGCCGCTGGTCGTCCCCGAGGTCAACGCGGCCGCGCTGCGGATCCGTCCGCGCGGCATCGTGGCCAGCCCGGCCGGCACCACGCTCGCGCTGGTCGCGGCGGTCGGCGCGCTGCACGCCGAGTACGGGTTGGAGCAGCTGGTCGTCGCCACCTACCAGGCCGCCAGCGGTGAGGGCCGTGAGGGCGTCGCCGCGCTGCGCGAGCAGACCGCGCTGGTGGCCGGCACCGAGGTCGGCCGGCAGACCGGCGACCTGCGCGCCGTGATCGCCGACGAGGGGCCGTTCGCCGCCCCGCTCGTCCTCAACGCCGTGCCCTGGACCGGCGGCCTGCGCGAGGGCGGCTGGTCCGCCCAGGAGCTGGGCCTGCGCGACGAGGCCCGCAAGATCCTCGGCCTGCCCGCCCTGAGGGTCTCCGCGACCTGCGTGCGCGTCCCGGTGGTGCGCACCCACGCGCTGGCCGTGCACGCCCGCTTCGAACGCGAGGTCAGCCAGGAGCACGCGCACGACATCCTGCGCGAGACGCCCGGTGTGGTCCTCTACGACGACCCGGCGGCCGGGGAGTTCCCGACGCCGAACGACGTGGTCGGCACCGACCCGGTCTGGGTCGGGCGGGTGCGCCGGGCGCTGGACGAGCCGGACGCGCTCGACCTCTTCCTCTGCGGCGACAACCTGCGCAAGGGCGCCGCGCTGAACCTGCTGCAGATCGCCGAGCTGGTGGCCCGTGAGCTGACGGCGGGGGAGGAACGGGCTCTCGACACCCCGGACGGGCCATCGGAGCCCCGGACCTGAGGGCCCCTTGTGCCCGGGGATGTCCGCACCTGTGTCCGCTCCTCGACACAATCTGTCCGGAATCCCGTGGGAATCCCCTGGAGGCCTCTTCCGCCGATGCGGAAGAATGGCCCCCGGGCTGGGCAACCATGACAGGGGATCGAGTGTCCAACGGGCGTGGCGAACGTGATGGTGGGGGCAAGGGCGGGCATCCCGGCGAGAGCCGCGGTGGCCTTCCCCTCGCGCGCCCCGTGGTCTTCGAGTAGGCCGGAAGACGACCAGATGACGGCGGCCGCACCCGGTGCGGCGGACTCCGGTGCGGGTACCGACGCGGGTACCAGCGAGGACCTGCTCACCGAGACCTACCAGGCGCACTACCGCTCGCTGCTGCGGCTTGCCGCGCTGCTCCTGGACGACCTCTCCACCTGTGAGGACGTCGTGCAGGAGGCCTTCATCCGGGTGCACGCCGCCCGGCGCCGGGTGCGCGAACCCGAGAAGACCCTGGCCTACCTGCGGCAGACCGTGGTGAACCTGTCGCGCTCCACGCTGCGCCGCCGCATCCTCGGCCTGCGACTGCTACCGAAGCCCATGCCTGACATGGCCAGTGCAGAAGAAGGTGCCTACGATGCCTTGGAGCGCGACCAGTTGAAGGCCGCGCTGCGGGGTCTGCAACGCCGTCAGCGGGAGGTTCTGGTGCTGCGTTACTTCGTGGACATGACGGAGGCGCAGGTCGCCGAGACCCTGGGCATCTCGCTCGGCTCCGTGAAGGCCTACGGATCACGCGGACTCGCCGCCCTCCGGACCCAGATGGAGGCCGGACATGGCTGACGGCGCCTGGCAGCGGCCCGGGGACGACGACCTCTCGGGTCTCTCCTCCGAGGAGCGGGCACTGCGTGAGCTGATGCACCACGCGGTGGCCGGGATCCAGCCCGAGTCCGGCGCCCTGCCCCGCATCCGTCAGGCCGTACCCCGGCGCCGGGCCGCCCGGCGCGGGGCCTGGACCGGCGCGGCGGCACTGGCCCTGACCGTCGCGATCGCCCTGCCCGTCCTGCACGACGGGGACCACCTCGGGCTCTCCGGCGGGCCCGGCTCGGCCGAGGTCCAGGGTCCGGCCCCCACCGCCCCCGGCGGCAGGACGGCCGACGGGGCCGTGGGCACCGGTGCGGCCGTGCACACCGGCCCGAGCGGCACCGGGGACACCGCGCCCTCCTCGGGCACCGCCTCCGCGTCGCCCAGCCCCGGCGTGGACACCACCCGGCCGGGCCTCACCCCCACCCCCACCGGGACCCCCGGAACCGGGGACGGCGGGATCATCCCGCTCTGCACCCGGACGGACCTCGGACAGGGCACCGCGCAGGTCGGTGCGGCGGACGGGCAGGGGCGGATCTACGGCTCCTTCACCGTCTACAACGTCTCCGGGCGCAGCTGCCGCCTCGGCGGACCGGGCGCGGTGGCCGTCACCGCGGTCAGCGGTGCCGACCGCAGCCGGGTCCGTACGGCCGACCACACCCCCGGCGACCCGGCGGGCAGCCTGCCCGCGATGGACATCGAGCCGCCCGTACTGGCGCCGCAGGCCGGGTACCGGGTGCCGTTCGCGTGGATCCCCGACCAGAGCTGCGGCTCCGGCGACACCGCGACCAGCGCGCCCACCGGCGCCAACCAGGTGGGCCTGACCACCCAGGCCCCCGCCGCAGCCTCGGACGCCCCCGCCTCCGGCAACTCGGCGGCCCCGAGCTCCAACCCGCAGGCCAGCACGACGCCCACCTCCGGTCCCACCCCGGCGCCCAGCCCGACCGCCACCCCGACCGGCAGCCCCACCACCGGCCCGGCCACCGCCACCATCGCCCACACCCCGGCCCCGGGCAGCCCGGTGGCCGCGACGGCCTCGCTGCCGGTCGCCTGCGGGGGGACGCTCTACCGGGGCGGCGTGCAGTCAGCGGGCGGGGCGGTCGCCCCGCCGTCGGGGACGCCGGCGGCGGGCTGAGGGGGCGCTCCCGGGCTCAGCTTCCCGGGCTCAGCTTCTCGGGCCTCCCGCGTCGCCCGCGTCGCCCGCGCCCGGCGGTTCTCCCGTTCCCGCGTCGCCCGCGCCCGGCGGTTCTCCCGTCCTCGGCGGACCCTGTGGTCCGGGACGGTGTGAGGAATGGTTACCGTGGGGGGTGTGTACCGGTTCCTCCTGACTCCGCGCTGGCTCAGCGGCACCGCACTGGCCATGGCGGCCGTGGCGGTGTGCGTCTGGCTGGGCACCTGGCAGCTCGGCCGGTTCGAGGACCGCGTCACCACGCACCAGGAGACCAAGCAGTCCCTCACCGCTTCGAGTGACGCCGAGCCGATCGACGCCCTGCTCACCCGGGCCAGCCCGCAGGTGACCACGCAGACCGTCGGCAAGCCCGTCACGGTGACCGGCAGCTATGACACCGAGCGCCAACTCCTCGTTCCCAACCGGGTGCTGGGCGGCAAGCAGGGCTACTACGTGCTCACCCCGCTGCGCACCGGCGACGGACACGCCGTCGCCGTGGTGCGGGGCTGGCTGCCCGGGGCCCCGTCCGGGACCGTGGCCGAGGCGCCGCCGACCGGGCAGGTGACGGTGACCGGACGGCTGCAGGCCAACGAGGCGGTGGGCAGCAACGGCGCGGTGGCGGGCGGTCTGCCCGCCGGACAGCTCGGCATGATCAACCGGGCCTCGCTGCTGAACGTCCTCGAATACGACGGCTGGTACGACGGCTGGGTGGCCGCCGACCAGGTGCCCACCGGGCTGACGGCCGTACCGACCGTGCAGCCGCAGGGCGGCGACGGGCTCACCCTGCGGGCCTTCCAGAACCTGGGCTACACCCTGGAGTGGTTCGTCTTCGCGGGCTTCGTGGTCTTCATGTGGTTCCGCCTGCTGCGCCGCGAGGTGGAGGCGGAGCAGGACCGGGCCCTCGGGCTGGACCCGGTCCTGGACTGACCTTTCGGAGCCTACCGAGTGGGCCTACCGGGTGGGCCTGCCGGGCGCGGGCACCGGCTTGGCCGGGGTCGCGACCGCCGACGGGGTCGGGGTCGTGGTGGGAGTCGGCGGCTGGGCTGGCGGCTGGGTCGGCGGCTGGCCCGGTGTCTGCGAGGGCTCGGCCGGGCCGGCGCCGCCGAACGGCGTCGACATGTCGTCGTCCCCCTCGGGCGCCCCGTTGCGGCAGTGGCCGCGACCACCGGCACCGTCCGAGTCGTAGTGGTCGATGTGGTGGTGCACGGTACGCCCGTTCGACCCCTTGGACCCCTTGGACCCCGTGGACCCCTTCGATCCCGAACCGGACGACCCCTTGGACCCGCTCGACCCCTTCGACCCGCTGGATCCCTTGGCCAGCTGGACCGTGCCGTCGACGGGCTGGTACGCCGCCCGGACGACGAACGAGCCGGCCCCGGCCCCCGCGGTGCCCGCCTTCGTCGCGCCAGCCTTCGTCGCCGTGGCGAGCGGCGCGCCGGGCACGGCGCCCGCCGGGGGCGTCGAGGTGCCCGCCGTCGGAGCGGGCGGAGCGGGCGGCACGGTCGGCACGGCGGCCGTGGGGCTGGGCAGCACCGGACCGACCGGGGGCGGGCAGGCCGCCTCGGCGTCGTGCGAGCCCGAGCAGCCGGTGAGCACCAGCGCCCCCGCCACCGCCGCCCCCGCGAGCGTCAGCGGACGCCTCACTCAGCCCCTCCCGCGGTCCCGCCGGGCATGCCGAGGTGGCGCCGGACGAAGTCGATCTCCAGCCGCAGCTGCTTGATCCGCTCCTCCACCACCAGCGAGCCGTGCCCGGCGTCGTACCGGTACACCTCGTGCGGCTTGCCGAGCCGCTCCAACTGCTCGACGTAGTTGTCGATCTGGCGGATCGGGCAGCGCGGGTCGTTCACCCCGGCGCTGATGTAGACCGGCACCCGCACCCGCTCGACGTAGGTCAGCGGCGAGGAGGCGGTGAAGCGCTCCGGGACCTCCTCGGGGGTGCCGCCGAAGAGCGTGCGGTCCAGCGACTTCAGCGCCTCCATCTCGTCGGCGTACGCGGTGTGGTAGTCCGCGACCGGCACGGCGGCGACGCCGAGCGACCAGCTCTCCGGCTGTACGCCCAGGCCGAGCAGGGTCAGGTAGCCGCCCCAGCTGCCGCCGGTCAGCACCAGGCGCCGCGGGTCGGCCAGGCCGCCGGCGACCGCCCACTCCCGGACGGCGGCGATGTCCTCCAGCTCGATCAGGCCGACCCGCTCGTGCAGCGCGTCGGTCCAGGCCTGCCCGTAGCCGGTCGAGCCCCGGTAGTTGACCCGGACCACCGCGAAGCCGTGGTCCAGCCAGGCGGCCGGGCCGGCGGCGAAGGAGTCGCTGTCGTGGTGGGTCGGGCCGCCGTGGATCTCGAAGACGGTCGGCAGCGGGCCGTCACCGGGGGCGTGGCCGGCCGGGCGCTGCACCAGGGCGTGCACCCGCCCGCCGGGGCCGTCCACCCAGACGTCCTCGACCGGGACGGAACCGGGCGGCACCGGACCCGGCGCCCGCAGCACGACCGCACCGGCGGTGGAGCGGACGGCGGAGGGCTCGGCGGCGGAGGACCACAGGTACTCCACGGTGCCGTCCGGACGGGCGGTGGCGCCGCCGACGGTGCCGCGCGGGGTGTCCAGGCGGGTCAGCCGGCCGTCCGCGAGCGAGTACGAGAACAGCTCGCTGCGGGCCTCGTACTCGTGCTCGACCAGCAGTTCCCCGGCCCCGGGGCGCCACTGCGCGGAGACGTCGCCGGGCAGCTCGCGGCCCTGCTCGTCACGCAGCGGCAGGGCAGTCTCCTCGCCGGTGGCGACGTCCCAGATCATCGGCTCCCAGCGGCCGGTGCGCTGGTGGGCGACCAGCAGGCGGGTGTCGCCCTCGACCGGGGCGAAGCCCAGGCAGGCGACGCCGCGCGGCTCGTCCCGGCCGGTCACCTCGTCCAGCTCGGCGACCGTCTCGACGCCGTCCCCGCCGAGGCGGACCACGCGGATCGCGGAGTGCATCGCGTCGCCGTGCTCGGTGTGGTCGATGGCGAGCAGGGTGCCGTCGTGGCTCAGGTCGCCGACGCCGCCGTACTCCTCGTGCCGGTAGATCTCGACCGGCTCGGCGGCGCCGGGGCGGCGCACGTGCAGGGTGGTGCCGTCCTCGTCGGTGGAGCGGCCGACGACCACCGTGCCGTCGCGGCCGAGGGCCAGACCGGCCGAGTAGGAGGGGGCGAGACCGGGCACGGCCTCCTCGTCCGGGCCGCCCGCGAAGGGCTGGCGGCGCCAGACGCCGAACTCGTCGCCGTCGTGGTCGTCGAACCACCAGACCCAGGCGCCGTCCGGGGACAGCTCGGCGTCGGTGGTGCCGTTCGGGCGGTCGGTGACCTGACGGTGGGTTCCGGTGGCGCGGTCCCAGGCGTAGACCTCGTAGGTGCCGGTCGAGTTGGACACGTACAGCGCCCGGTCGGGGGCGTCCTCGGCCCAGTCCGGCAGCGACACCCGGGCCGCCCTGAACCGCTGCTCCCACGCCGGTACGGCGCTCTTCTCCTCGCTCATCCGACCATCCAACCCGATCGGCGGGAGGGAACGGAACCGGCGGGTGGGTTCGACCCACCCGCCGGTTCCGTTCCCTCCGTTCCGCCCGTTCCCTCCGTTCCGCCCGTTCCCTCCGTTCCGTTCCCGGGACGTTCACGAACGCCCGGGGCCTGAGAACGCTCGGGGTTCTAAGAGCGCCCGGGGTCCTAGGAACGCCCGGCGGTGCGCGGCAGCAGCCGGACCAGTCCCACGAGGACCAGCTCCAGCACCGCGAGCGCCGTCACGCTGCGGCCGAAGGCGGCGGTCGCGTCACCCGCGCCGTAGTAGACCAGGCCGATCAGCGCGATCCCGACGGCGCCGCCGACCTGCTGCACGGTGGACACCACCCCGGCCGCCGAACCGGCCAGCTGCGGCTCGACGGCCGTCAGGGCGACGGTGGTGACCGGGGCGATCACCAGGCCCATGCCGAGGCCGTCGACGAACAGCCCGGGTGCCAGCCACCAGACGCTGCCGTCCGCCGCGCCGTAGGCGGCGAGGGCGAGCAGGCCCAGCCCGGCGGCCATCAGCAGGCCGCCGACGGTGATCGTGCGCGGCTCGCCGAGCCGGGCGGTGACCAGGTGGGTGGTGTTGGAGGTGATCAGGTAGCCGAGGCCGATCGCGGTAAACACCAGACCGGCACCGAGCGCGTCCAGGCCGCGGCCGACCTGCAGGTGCAGGGCGAGCACCAGGAAGAAGGAGGCCTGGCCGAGCCAGAAGGCGAGCTGGGCGAGCAGCCCGGCGCTGAACGCGCGGCTGCGGAACAGCCGGGTGTCGACCAGCGGGGCTGTGTCGCCGATGTGGGTGGTGGTACGCGTGGTGCGGTGCTGATGGACGGCGAAGGCGACGAGCAGGGCGAGCGAGGCGGCGAGGCAGAGCCCGGTCCACAGCGGCCAGTCGAGCCCCGGCCCCTGGATCAGCGGCAGCACCAGGGCGGTCAGCCCGAGGGTGACCAGCAGGACGCCGACCGGGTCCAGGCCGGGCCGCTGCGGGGCGCGCGACTCCGGCAGGCAGCGGCGGACCAGGGCGAGGGCGGCCAGGCCGATCGGCAGGTTGATCAGGAAGCAGCTGCGCCAGCCGAGGCCGAGGAGGTCCGCGCGGATCAGCAGCCCGCCGATCAGCTGGCCGAACACCGCGCCGACGCCCATGGTCAGCCCGTACCGGGCGAAGGCCCGCGCCTGCGCCGCGCCGCTGAAGGCCGTCCGCAGGATCGCCAGCACCTGCGGGCCCATCAGCGCCGCCGCCAGGCCCTGGACGACCCGGGAGCCGACCAGGGCGCCTGCGGTGGGGGCGAGGCCGCAGGCGGCGGAGGCGAGGGTGAACAGGGCCAGGCCGAGCGCGAACACCCGGCGGCGGCCGTAGCGGTCGCCGAGCCGGCCGGCGGTGACCAGCCCGGCCGCCAGGGCCAGGCTGAACCCGGCCATCACCCACTGGACGGCGGCGGGGCCGGCGCCCAGGTCGGCCTGGAGGGAGGGGACGGCGACGTTGACGACGAAGACGTCGAGGGAGGTCATGAAGGTGGCGGTCAGGACGACCAGCAGCAGGCCCTTGGGGGCCGTGGCTGCCTTCGGCGCAGCGGCGGCCGCGGCTTCGGCCGACCGCCGGGTGTCCAGGGCGGTGCTCATCTCGGGCTCTCCTCAAGGGCTCGGGGCTCGGGGCGGGGTCTGGGCTCGGGGCGGGGTCTGGGCTCGGGCTTGGGGCTTGGGGCTTGGGGCTTGGGCCTTGGGGCGGGGTCTGGGCTCGGGGCCCGAGGTCCGGGTCCGGGGTGGGGGCCGGTGCAGGGTCCGGGTCCGGGGAGGGGCGCCGCCGGGTGGCCCGGCGGCGCCCCTCGGATGGGTCGCGCCTGCGGCTCAGGCGCCCGGCACGCGGTCCAGGAAGCCGAACACGGCGCCGATCCGGCCGTCCGGGGTGGCCGCCAGCACGTCGAAGCCGATCACCACCGGCTCGGCGCCGGCCGGGCCGAGGTTCCAGGTGAACCGGGCGATGTCGTGGTGCGCGTCCACCGGGCCGAGGGTGAACTCCAGCCCCGGGAACTGGGCTTGGGCCGCGCCGATCAGCGCGTCGATCGCGTCCCGGCCGGCGACGGCGGCCAGCGGGTCGGTGTAGCGGCCGTCCTCGGCCCAGACCTCGTCGATCAGCTTGCGGCGGGCCGCCGGGTCGGTCTCATTCCAGACCGCGAGGTAGCGCTCGGCGAGCTGCCGGAGGGCGGCGACGGTGATCTCGGTCATGGCTGTCTCCCGTGTTCCGGTGGGTGGTTGGGCGGGTCGTTCCCGCTGCTCAACCAAGGTATGGACGAGCCGGGCTGGGCGAATCAGTCACGTATAGGCATGGCGGTACGTAGCTCTCGCCACGGGGTACCGACGGCCGGCTGGGTAGGGTCGGGGGCATGCTGTACGGGAGGGAACACGAACAGGCCGCCGTGGCAGGACTGTTGGCGGCGGCGGGGGACGGACGCAGTGGGGCCCTGCTGCTGCGCGGCGAGGCGGGGATCGGCAAGACCGCGCTGCTCGACGACGCCGTCGCGCGGGCCGGGGCGGGTTTCCGGGTGATCCGGGCGGCCGGCGTCGAGTACGAGGCCGAACTGCCCTTCGCCGGGCTGAGCCTGCTGCTCGCCCCCGGCCTGGACCGGCTGGACGCCCTGCCCGGGCCGCAACGGCGGGCCCTGGAGACGGCGTTCGGGCTCGGCGACTCATCGACGGCGGCCGCGGACCGGCTGCTGGTCGGCCTCGCCACCCTCGGACTGCTCGCCGAACTCGCCTCCGAACAGCCGCTGTTGTGCGTGATCGACGACGTGCAGTGGCTGGACCGCGCCTCCCTGGACGCGCTGCTGCTGGCCGCCCGGCGGCTCCAGGCCGAGGGGGTCGCCCTACTGCTCGCCGCCCGCTCCGAGGGCGGCGCCTCCGCGGAGCGGCAACTCGGCCTCCCCGAACTGCGGGTGAGCGGCCTGGCCGAGGCCGACGCCACCCGCCTGCTGGCGCACCGGGCCGGCCCCGACCTGCCCGCCGCCGTCCGCGACCGGCTGCTCGCCGAGGCCGCCGGCAACCCGCTCGCCCTCACCGAGCTTCCGGTCGCCGCCGGGCCGCAGCCGCACGCCGCGGGCGGGCTACCGCTCACCAGCCGGCTGCTGATCGCCTTCCACGGCCAGGTCACCGGCCTGCCCCCGGCCACCCAGACCCTGCTGCTGATCGCCGCCGCCGAGGAGAGCGGCGAGCTGGACGTCGTGCTGCCTGCCGCGGCCGCGCTCGGCGTCGGCGCCGAACAGCTCACCCCCGCCGAGGAATCCGGCCTGGTGACGGTCACCGCCGACCGTCGGATCGCGTTCCGTCACCCGCTGCTGCGCTCCGCGATCCTGCAACGCGCCCCGCACCACCAACGGCTGACGGTCCATCGGACCATCGCCGAGGCGCTGCCCGACGGCGACCGCCGCACCTGGCACCGCGCCCTCGCCGCCACCGCCCCCGACGCCGACCTCGCCGACGCGCTGGAACGCGCCGCCGTCCGCGCCGAGCGCCGCGGCGGCCACGGCGGCGCCGCCGCGTACGAGCGCGCCGCCCGGCTCACCCCCGAGCGCGACGCCGCCACCCGCCGGCTCGTCCTGGCCGCCGAAGCCGCCACCGAGGAAGGCGAGTTGGCGCGGGCCGAGGCGCTCGCGAACGAGGCCGCCGGCCGCACCGACAACGTCCTCGCGCACGCCCTGCTGGACCAGGTCCGGGCCACCGCGCACTTCTGGCGCGGCTCGTACCCGACGGCGAACCGGCTGCTGCTCGACGCCGCCGGTACGGACATCGAGCCCTCGCACGCCGCCCGGATGCTGTTTCAGGCCTTCCACGCCGCCTGGTACGCGGGGGAGGAGGCGGTGGTCGCGGTGCTCGACCGGCTCGCCGCCCTCCCGCTGGCCCCCGACGACCCCCTGGCCCCGCTCGCCCGCCACCTGCCCGCCGCCGTCCTCCCGGCCCTCGGCAGGCCCGCCGGGCCCCTGCCGCCCGTCCGGGAGAGCGCCGCGGCCGCCCGCCGGGCCGGCGCCGAGACCCCCGTCGACCTCGTCCAGCTCTGCGGCGCCACCCTCATCCTCGGCCGCGACGAGGAGACCGTCGAACTCGGCGGCGAACTGGTCGCCGAGGCCCGCGCCAAGGGCACTGTCGGGGTGATGCCCACCCTGCAGTTCTTCGTCGCCGAGGCCGAGCTCTTCCTCGGACGCCACGCCGACGCCGAACTCACCGCCACCGAGGCCCTCGCCCTCGCCCAGGACACCGGCCAGCACCAGTGGGTCAGCCAACTCAGCGCCCTGCTCGCCTACCTGGCCGCCCTGGACGGCCGCACCGAGCGCTGCACCGAACTGGCCACCACCGCCCTCGCCACCACCGGCCCGCAGACCGCCGCCCCCGCCGCCGGCCGCCCGTGGGCCCACTGGGCACTCGCTCTGCTCGACCTCGGCCAGGGCCGCGCCGCCGGCGCCGCGGACCGCCTCCACCCCCTCACCACCGGCCCGCACCGCCACCACGTCTGCGCCACCCGGGCCGTCCCCGACCTGGTCGAGGCCGCCGTCCGCCTCGGCACCCCGGACCGCGCCGCCGAACCCTACGAACGCTTCGCCCGCTGGACCGCCGCCGCCGACCGCCCCTGGGTCGAAGCCCTACGCCTGCGCTGCCAGGCCCTCCTCGGCCCCGACGAACTCGCCGAACCGGCCTACCGCGCCGCCCTCGACCTCCACGCCACCACCCACCGCCCCTTCGAACACGCCCGCACCGCCCTCCTCTACGGCGAATGGCTCCGCCGCACCCGCCGCCGCACCGACGCCCGCCCCCACCTCCACTTCGCCCTGGAAACCTTCGACCGCCTCGCCGCCCACCCCTGGTCCACCCGCGCCCGCACCGAACTCTCCGCCACCGGTACCCCCGTACCCGACACCCCGCTCTCCCCGCAGAGCCCGCAGACCCCCTTGACTCCGCTGACCCCTCAAGAACTCCAGATCGCCCGCCTGGCCGCCCAAGGCCTCACCAACCGCGACATCGCCGCCCAACTCTTCCTGAGCCCCCGCACCGTCGCCCACCACCTCTACAAGGCCTACCCCAAGCTGGGCATCACCTCCCGCACGGCCCTCGCGTCCGTGCTCTGACGCCGCCAACTGGACGGGGCCCTGCCATGAGATTCGGCAGGGCCCCGTCCATTCAGTCTTCGGCGGCGGTGTCATCGCTTGATGCACTATCTGTGGAGTGCTTCCAGCCTTCCGAATAGTGCTCTCGGTGATAGGCCAGATGCGCTCGGTCTATCTGATGGTCGGGGGCCTCGCGCAGTCTCCCGATCGTGATACCTGCAGCGTGATCAGTAATCGTCAGATCGTCGGCAATTGTTAGGGTGCCGAAGTCGAACAGGGTGTGGTGGTTGGGGCAGAGGCAGAGGACATTGCCGGCGACATCAGGGCCGGAGTGCGGCTGCCCCAAGCCGCGGATGTGGGCCGCCTCAGCGTAGGCGCCCGTAGGAGTGCGGAGTCGGGCGCCGCACACCTGGCAGGTGAAGTCGTGCGTCTGTTTGACGAATTCTGCCACCTTGGTGCTGCGAACGACCCGTTGGAATGTCGCTTCTGTGCGGGTCGGCTTTGTCCGGCCAATGGGCTCGATCAACGACCGTTCTGAATCTTCCCTCTTGGCGTAATCGCGTTGCACCAGTCGATAACGCCAGATCCGAAAACCGGACCGACCGACATCACTCCAGGAATCCTCGACGTGGAAGAGCCCGTCGTAACGATAGCTAGGCTGAGCTGATCGTTTGGAGCCATGCCGAACCGCGCGAACAACCCGCACCGGCGCACCCGTCGCCCGGCTCGTCACGAGGGCCGCATTACCAAGCGTGAGGGTCTGGTCGCGCACCTGCCGACCTGTATCAGGATCGCGCCCGCCCTGCCCGGTGTAGACGATGACGTCGCCGTCGTCCTCATCGTCCTCGTAGCCTCCGGAGACGACGATGGACTCGGCCCCGAGCGACGCTGTGCCGCAGATCCCCGCTTGCAGTGGCCGGTGCACCTTGGCATCCGCCAGTGCGCGCCGATTGACGAAGCTGCGCCCGACTTCTATCCCTGGCACAGATCCAAAGCCGTCAAAGTTGTTAGACATGGCGGGAAGAGTGTCGTTCGGCAAAGCTCTGGGCCTCTCAGCGTCAAAGAACCGATGTACCAGGAGTCGACCTTCGTATCGCGAAACGCATGCAGGCCCAACCCAGTTCCGCTGCCGGAAGTTGACCAACCGTCTACTCGAGGTCTCCCTGTCAGCAGCTCACCCAGCTGCCTTGAGAAACTTGTGCCAGTAGGCCAGCTCCCGCACCTCGGCCTCACTTGGGCAGGCCGGCTGGGTTTGACCTCATGGCCTCCGTTAGTCGAACCGGCTGACTGTCCGCGTTGCCGCTGGTAGGTGCGTGGGCACGCTGATTCCGGTCAGGGGAGGGGCCAGATACGGGTTGGTGATTAACGTTCGGTGGGTGAGCTCACCGCCTCGTCGGGGGTCGCGGCTGGCGAGTTACAGATCGTCATCACCAACGAGCTCGCCCTCTTTACGTCGACGTCTTGGCAGACAGCAACATCACTATCGACGGCAGGGAGCTGGGCCATACGCCGACCGCACCGGGTAGCGCGGCTGGATCCTCGGCGCCGACCCGGCAGGGCCGCCCACCTGCTCCGGGGCCGTGGTACGGGCGGGAGCCACATCGGAGTGCTGATCGGGGGCTCGGTCGCGCTCCACGGAGACCTGGGCGTGACGGCCGACATCGGGCTCCGCCTGCGCACGGTGGCGACGGCCAGGCCGCGGTCGAGCGGACACCCTGTCACGCCGAAAAGCCATCGGGTCCGCCATGTGCCGTGGATCACGCGGCAGTCGCCGACGGAAGCGGATGACCCGGCCGACGGCTCCTCAGCAAGCGGAAACGCCAGAGGGCCCATCGGATCTCTCCGATGGGCCCTCTGGGCTGGGTCGGGGTGGCGGGATTTGAACCCACGGCCTCTTCGTCCCGAACGAAGCGCGCTACCAAGCTGCGCCACACCCCGGTCTTGCGTTTTGTTGCTCTGTCTCCGTCGCAACGAGTAGAACTCTACCGGACGCTCGCCGAGACACGAAATCCGGTTTCGTGCGGGCGTCCGGTGCTGGTCAGCGGGGGGCCGGGGTGAGGGTGAGGAGGGTGGCCTCGGGCGGGCAGGCGAAGCGGACCGGGGTGTAGCGGTTGGTGCCGCAGCCGGCCGAGACGTGGAGGTAGGAGCGGTGGCCGCCGGCCTGGTGGGTGGAGAGTCCCTTGACCCGGCGGGTGTCGAGGTCGCAGTTGGTGACCAGGGCGCCGTAGAAGGGGATGCAGAGCTGGCCCCCGTGGGTGTGGCCGGCCAGGATCAGCGGGTAGCGGTCGGCGGTGAAGGCGTCGAGGACGCGCAGATAGGGCGCGTGGACGACGGCGAGGGAGAGGTCGGCGTCGGGGGAGGGACCGCCGGCGACCTCGGAGTAGCGGTCGCGACGGATGTGCGGGTCGTCGAGGCCGGTGAACTCCAGGTCGAGGCCGCCGACGGTGAGGCGGCCGCGGGTGTTGGTGAGGTCGAGCCAGCCGGCCGCGTCGAAGCCGTCGCGGAGCTTCTCCCACGGGTTGTGGACGGCGCCCGTGATGCCGCGGCGGGCGGTGCCGTCGGGGTTGTTCATGCCGTGGGCGCCGCTGCGCATGGCCTGGAGGTAGCGGGCCGGGTTCTTGCGGGCCGGGCCGTAGTAGTCGTTGGACCCGAAGACGTAGACGCCGGGGAACTCCATGAGCGGCCCGAGCGCGTCGAGGGCGGCCGGGACCCCGAGCGGGTCGGAGAGGTTGTCGCCGGTGTTGACCACCAGGTCGGGGCGCAGGCCGGCCAGGCTCTTCAGCCAGCGCTGCTTCTTGCCCTGCCCGGTCACCATGTGGATGTCGGACACCTGCAGGACCCGGATGGGCTTGGCGCCGTGGGGCAGGACGGGGACCTCGACCCGGCGGAGCCGGAAGGCACGTACCTCGTACCCGACGGAGTAGGCGAGGCAGGCGGCGCCGGCGGCGGCAACGCCGAGCGGAACGGAGTACAGCGGTCGCATCAGCCCATGCTCTCAGACGGTGGATCAGCTGGTGAACGTCCGGTGGCCCGGTACGGGAGCGGACCCGGTGGACGACCCCGGGGACGGAACCGGGGACGACCCCGGGGACGACCCCGGGGAGGGAGCCGCGCCCGGAACGGGAGCCGGTTCCTCGGTCTCCCGCCGGACGCGCAGGGCCCGGACCTTGTTGCGGTTGCCGCACCGCTCCATCGAGCACCAGCGCCGCCGCCCGGGCCGCGAGGTGTCGACGAACAGCAGCTGGCAGTTGTGCGCCCCGCACTCGCGGATCCGGTCCGCGTACGGCCCGGTGAGCAGGGCGATCGCGTCCCGGGCGAGGGTGGAGACCAGCTGCGCCCCGTCGGCGGGCAGCGGGGCGGCCGCGGTGCCGTCCGGGGCGATCTGGGGGACGAGCGGGGGGTGGGCGGCGGCCCGGTTGAGTACGGCGAGGTCCTCGGCGGCGGCCTCGTCACCGTGGGCGCGGGCCGTGGCCAGCCGCCAGAGGGCGTCGCGGAGGGTGCGGGCGGCGGTGAGCTGGCCGGCGGAGATCCGTACGGCCCCGGCGGGCAGCCGCAGCCGTGACTGCGGGAGCCAGTCGGCGAGGTCGGAGGGCTGGTGCAGCACCTCGTACCGGGCGTAGTCGCCGGGGCCGCCGGTGGGGAGCAGTTCGAGGCAGAGGGCGCCGGGGTCGAAGAGGAAGCGGCTGCCGCCGGGGGTGGTGAGGACCAGGCCGGTCGCCGGCTCCCGCTCTCCATCGGTCATGTAACCAGGATAAATGGTTACAGAGTGTTCCGGGACTCCGGACGGGAACCGGCCCGATGTCGATCTGACGTCGATCCGACGCCGATCCGACGCCGGCCCGACCTCGATCCGACGCCGGTCCCGGTTAATGGCAAGCGACCGAACGCCGCAGGTGGGAGACTCGTGCCCATGACCACGCTCAAGGAGCAGCTGCAGGAGGACCTCACGGCTGCCATCAAGGACCGGGACGAGCTGCGCTCGTCCACCATCCGGCTCACGCTGGCCGCCGTCACCGCCGAGGAGGTGGCGGGCAAGGAGAAGCGCGAGCTGTCCGACGCCGAGGTGCTGAAGGTGATCACCCGAGAGGCGAAGAAGCGCCGGGAGGCGGCCGAGGCCTTCGACAAGGGTGGTCGGGCCGAACAGGCCGAGCGCGAGCGTGCCGAGGGCGAGGTGCTGGCCGGGTACCTGCCCAAGCAGCTCTCCGACGAGGAGCTGGCCGCGATCGTGGCCGCCGCCGTGGCCGAGAGCGGGGCGAGCGGCCCGCAGGCGATGGGTGCCGTGATGAAGCTGGTCAAGCCGAAGGTGGACGGCCTCGCCGAGGGCGGCCGGGTCGCCGCCGCCGTGAAGGCCGCCCTGGCCTGAGCCGTAGCGGGTCCCGGAGCGAGCCAGCCGTAGCGGGCCCGGCACACGCCGAAGGGGCGCCCCCGGATTACCGGAGGGCGCCCCTTCACCGTTGTGCGGTCACTTCACCGCGCGGTCACGCGGACGGCCCGTCAGCCGTTGCCGCCGCCGTGCTTGCCGCCGTTGCCGTTCCCGTTGCCGCCGCCGATGAGGCCGGGCGGGAGGGTGAACCCTCCTCCTATCACCCCACCGGGGTTCGGGTTGGCCGGAGGCGGCGGCGGGTTGCCGGCCGGCGGCTGCGGCTGGGCGTTGGGGTCGGCCGGCGGGGTGGCGTTCGCCGGGGGCGTGGCCGGCTGGGGGTCCGGGATGTTGGTGGTCTGGATCGGCTCCAGCGGGGTGCCCTTGAGCGCCTGGTTCATCGCCATCTGCCAGATCGGGCCTGGGCCGGTGGCGCCGAACACGTCGTCGAAGTGGGTGCCGCCGATGTTGATGTTCTTCATCTTGACGCCGCCGGCGGGGCCGCCGAGCCAGACCGCGGTGGCCAGCGACGGGGTGTAGCCGTCGAACCAGGCGGCCTTCTTCTCGTCGGTGGTACCGGTCTTACCGGCGATCTTGCGGCCGTCGTCCAGGCCGAGGGCGGCCGCGGTGCCCTTCTCGGTCACGTTGAGCAGGACGGTGTTGAGCGAGTCCGCGGTCTGCTCGGAGAAGGCCTGGTTGCACTGGGACTGCGGGACCTTGATGTCCTTGCCGTCCACCGTGGTGATCTTGTTGATCGCGATCGGGGTGCAGTACTTGCCGCGGGCGGCGAAGGTCGCGTAGACGTTCGCCATGGTCAGCGGGGAGAGCTCCATGGTGCCCAGCACCATCGAGGGCACCTCCTGGAACTGGTCGCCCCTGGCGGACTGGGTGATGCCCAGCTTGTTCGCCATCTGCTTCATGGCGCAGAGGCCGACCTGCTGCTCCATCTGCACGAAGTAGGTGTTGACCGAGCGGGCCATGGCCTCCTTGAGCTCGTACGGGCCGACCTCGCTGTCCTGCTCGTTCTTCACCGTGGCCTTGGGCTTGTCGGTGTTCTTCCAGGTGCCCGAGCAGGTGGACATGTTCGGGTAGTCGATCTTGTTCTGGGACGGGAACGACTGGGTGTTCGACATGCCCGCCTCCAGCGCCGCCGCGGCGAGGATCGGCTTGAAGGTCGAACCGGTCTGGAAGCCGTTGCCGCCGCCCATCGAGGCGTCGACGTTGAGGTTGACGACGGTCTGGTTCTTGTTCGGATCCAGGCCGTACGGGCGGGTCTGGGCCATCGCCAGGATCTTGCCGGTGCCGGGCTCCATCATGGTCGCCGCGGCCGACACCTGGTCGGTCACGTTGACCTTCTTGGTGACGGCGTTCTGGGCTGCGGCCTGCTTGTCCGGGTCCAGCGTGGTGTAGATGTTCAGGCCGCCGGTGTCCCAGAGCTTCTTGCGCTCGTCGGCGCTCTTGCCGAAGGCCGGGTCCTGCTTGACCACGTGGCGGACGTAGTCGCAGAAGAAGCCCATGCCGGCCTGGGCGGTGATGCAGCCGTTCTGCGGGTCCTTGTACTTCAGGCCCAGCGGGGCGGCCTTCGCCTCCTTCGCCTGGTCGGCGGTGATGTGCTTGTTCTCCACCATCTTGTCGATGACGACGTTGCGGCGCTTGACCGCGTTGTCGGGATAGCGCACCGGGTCGTACTGCGACGGGTTCTGGACCAGACCGGCGAGGGTGGCGGCCTCGGCGATGGTCAGGTCCTTGTTGCTCTTGCTGAAGTAGCGCTGGGACGCGGCCTCGACCCCGTAGGCCTGGTGGCCGTAGAAGGTGATGTTGAGGTAGTTGGTGAGGATCTGATCCTTCGGCAGGTCCTCCTCCAGCTTGATCGCGACCTTGAGCTCCTGGATCTTGCGGCCCAGCGTCTTGCGCTGGGCCTCCAGGACGGCCGCCTGGTCGTCGCCGGCCTTCTCCACGTTGACGTTCTTCACGTACTGCTGGGTCAGCGTGGAGGCGCCCTGGGCGGCGGTACCGCTCTCCGCGTTCTTGCCGACCGCGCGCAGGACGCCCTTGAGGTCGACGGCGCCGTGCTCGTAGAACCGGGCGTCCTCGATGTCGACCTGGGCCTGCCGCATGAACGGCGACATCTGGTCGGCCGTGAGGACGGTGCGGTCACGCTCGTACACCTTGGCGATCAGACCGCCCTTGGCATCGAAGATCTGCGTCGCCTGGGTGAGCGGCGGAGTCTTGAAGTCGTCGGGGATGTTCTGGAAGCTCTCCGCCGTGTCCTTGGCGGTCAGGCCGATGGCGCCGACGGCGGGCAGGGCGAGGCCTGCCAGCAGGACTCCGGAGAGCACGCTGACGCCCAGGAACTTCACGCCGTTGCCGGCGTGGTCCAACGGTGATCCGCTGCGCTTGCGGCGCGGAGCTCCGGTGTTGCCTGGGGGCTGGGATGCCTGTGGGCGCTTCGGTGCCATGAGGAGAACCCTACGTCCCCGAATCCCGCACATAGGGGCAGGTGTTCGCCTAGGCTTGTCACAAGCTTGCGACAGCTTCGGTGCGTCAGCACCATTCACTCTTGTGAGTGGGGAGACTTGCCCGAATTGCCCGTTCTCATCCGAATTTTGAGGCGGCTGAGACCTGCTGTGTTCAAGCGAATGGTAGCGCTCCGTGACGACGCCTGTGGCGAGAGTGCGGGCGCTGAACTTGGCAAGGCTTGCGACCTGCGGTCACTCCAACGAGTGAGCTGACCGATACCCATAGTCCAATCGGGTCATTCGAGATTGAGCCCGAAGGGGCTGTTGCAAGCTGTCGTTCTTCCGTAACGTCCTCAACTGGCAACGGTGAATATGCCGTTGCCGCCGTGGGGGAGCCTCGAATACGGGAGAGGACGGCGCCGGGATGGGCTGGGTTGACGACTGGAGTGCGCAGGCCGCCTGCCGCACGAGTGATCCGGACGAACTGTTCGTCCAGGGGGCTGCACAGAACCGCGCGAAGGCGGTGTGCAGCGGTTGCCCCGTCCGTACGGAATGCCTCGCGGACGCGCTGGACAACCGGGTGGAGTTCGGTGTGTGGGGCGGGATGACGGAGCGCGAGCGGCGGGCGCTGCTGCGCCGTCGTCCGACGGTCATCTCGTGGCGGAAGCTGCTGGAGACGGCCCGCACCGAGTACGAGGAGTCCCTTGCGACCGGCGTGATACTGACGGACTACGCCCAGGCGGGCTGAGCCCGGCGGCAGTCGGGCCGGACCGCGCCGGGCACCCCCGGGGTGACTACGCCGCGCCGCTCAGCCGGTCCCCGATGGTCCGCAGTCCGTCCAGGTCGTGCACGTCACCCGGCAGCGCCGGGACCTCCACGATCGGCACGTCCGGGTACACCGACACGAAGCGGTCGCGGGTGCGGCGCTCCCGCCCCATGATCTGCATCCGCTCGGCGTGCAGCCGCAGCAACCCGGCCGCGAGCAGTTCCGCGTCGGGCGAGGAGTGCTCCGAGCCGTTCTCCTCCAGGGCCTCGGCGGCCGCCAGCGCCCGCTCCGCGGTGAGCTGCGGCGCCCCCGTGCTGTGCACCCGGTTGAGCACCAGCCCGGCCAGCGGCATCCGGTCCGCGGCCAGCCGGTCCACGAAGTACGCCGCCTCGCGCAGCGCGTCCCGCTCCGGCGCGGCCACCACCAGGAACGCCGTGCCCGGCGCCTTGAGCAGCTGGTAGGTGCGGTCGGCGCGCTCGCGGAAGCCGCCGAACATCGAGTCCATCGCGCTGACGAAGGTCTGCACGTCGGTGAGCAGCTGGGCGCCGAAGATCTTGCCCAGGGTCCCGGTGAGCAGACCCATTCCGGCGTTGAGGAACCTCATCGCGCTGCGGCCGCCGACCTTGGCCGGCGCGGTCAGGATCCGGATCACCCGGCCGTCCAGGAAGGAGCCGAGCCGGTTGGGCGCGTCCAGGAAGTCCAACGCCGAGCGGGACGGCGGGGTGTCCACGACGATCAGGTCCCACTCCTCGGCGGCGCGCAGCTGCCCGAGCTTCTCCATCGCCATGTACTCCTGCGTGCCCGCGAAGCCGGCCGACAGGGACTGGTAGAAGGGGTTCTCCATGATCGCCCGGGCCCGTTCGGGCTCGGCGTGGGCCAGCACGACCTCGTCGAAGGTCCGCTTCATGTCGAGCATCATGGCCTGGAGCTCTCCGGCCCGCCGCCCGCCACCACTCTTGTCCGACCCGCAGAGCGGCGCCCCTTCCATCGCGGTGACGCCCTTGACCACTCGCGGGGTGTTGTCGAGCTCGGTCAGGCCCATCGACTGGGCCAGCCGCCGGGCCGGGTCGATGGTCAGCACCACGACCTTGCGGCCGCGCTCGGCGGCCCGCAGGCCGATCGCCGCGGCGGTGGTGGTCTTGCCGACGCCGCCGGAGCCGCAGCAGACGATGATCCTGGTCTTCGGGTTGTCGATCAGCTCGTCCACCGCGAGCCGCCTTCCGGTGCTCCGCACCCCGTTGCTCATGCGCCCGCCTCGCTACGCTCGGCAGGCGCTTCGCACATGCCGCACCGCTTGATGGTCCGCTCGCTCATGCCGCCCCCTGCCGCTTCAGTTCGCCCGCCAGCCGGTACAGCCCGCCGAGGTCCACGCCCTCGCCGAGCAGCGGGAGTTCGTACGTCGGGAGCCGCTGCTGCTGCAGGTCGGCGCGCTGCTCGCGCTCCAGCTCGACCCGCTCGGCGTGCTCCCTGGCCTGCTCCAACAGCGGGTCGAGCAGCGGCTCCACCGCGGCCCGGACGGTCTCCGGCTTGCGGGAGCGGCCCCCCAGCCCGGCCTCGCCGAGGGCCAGCGCCACCTCCTCGCGGTGGTCCCCGGCCACCGCGGCCACCGCCGCCGCGTCCAGCACCGGCGGCCGGACCATGTTGACCATCACCCCGCCCACCGGCAGCTTCGCCTCGCGCAGCTCCGCGATGCCGTCGACGGTCTCCTGCACCGGCATCTCCTCCAGCAGGGTGACCAGGTGCACCGCGGTCTCCGGCGACTTCAGCACCCGCATCACGGCCTGCGCCTGGGTGTGTATCGGGCCGATCCGGGCCAGCCCGGCGACCTCGGAGTTGACGTTCAGGAACCGGGTGATCCGCCCGGTCGGCGGGGCGTCCATGACCACCGCGTCGTACCGGCGTCGACCGTCCGGGCCCTTGCGGCGGGCCGCCTCGCAGGCCTTGCCGGTGAGCAGCACGTCCCGCACGCCGGGGGCGATGGTGGTGGCGAAGTCGACGAAGCCGACCTTCTGCAGCGCCTTTCCGGCCCGGCCGAGCTTGTAGAACATCTCCAGGTACTCGAGCAGCGCCTGCTCGGTGTCGATGGCCAGCGCGAAGACCTCGCCGGGCGCGCCCTCCCCGGCGGGCAGCCCGAGCTGGGGGCGGGCGACCGAGGCGATCCGGCGCTCCTCGTACGGCAGTGCGGCGATGCCGAAGAGCTCGGCGATGCCCTGTCGTCCCTCGACCTCGATCAGCAGCACCCGCCCGCCGTCGGCGGCCAGCGCCAGTGCCAGCGCGGCGGCCAGCGTGGTCTTCCCGGTGCCGCCCTTGCCGCTGACCACGTGCAGCCGGACACCCTCCCAGTCGGGGTCGCGCCGGGCCGCCTGGCCGGGGGTGCGTGCCACGCTCCGTCTCCGTCCGTCTCCGTCCTACGGGCGTCCCCTCCGCCGGGGATGCCCCTGAGACGAGGGTGCCCCTACCGACAGAGGCGCCCCTCACGGGGGTGCCCTCTCGCGAGGGTAACCAGGGAGCGCGCCCGATGCCCGGAGCACCTGGGGTGCCGGGACCGAATCATGCCCCCTTTGTGCCCCACCTCACACGCCGCCCGCCGGGCGGCGGCGATCGCCGGGACGGCTCGTCTAGAGTCTGGCCATGACCAAGTGGGAATACATGACGGCGCCCCTGCTCGTGCACGCCACCAAGCAGATCCTGGACAACTTCGGCGAGGACGGCTGGGAGCTCGTCCAGGTCGTGCCCGGCCCCAACCCTGAGCAGCTGGTGGCCTACTTCAAGCGGGAGAAGAACGCATGAGCAAGGTCGAGGAGAAGCTCGCCGAGCTGGGCCTGACCCTGCCGCCGGTGGCCGCCCCGGTCGCCGCGTACGTGCCGGCCCTGCTGTCGGGCGAGTTCGTGTTCACCTCCGGCCAGCTGCCGGTCGTCGGCGGCAAGCTGCTGAGCACCGGCAAGGTCGGTGCCGAGGTGTCCCCGGAGGAGGCCAAGGAGCTCGCGCAGATCTGCGCGCTGAACGCCCTGGCCGCCGTCAAGTCGGTGATCGGCGACCTGGACCGGATCGAGCGGGTCGTGAAGGTCGTCGGCTTCGTCGCCTCCGCCCCCGACTTCACCGGCCAGCCCGCCGTGGTCAACGGCGCCAGCGAGCTGCTCGGCCGGGTGCTGGGCAACGCCGGTGTGCACGCCCGCAGCGCGGTCGGTGTCGCGGTGCTGCCGCTGGACGCCCCGGTCGAGGTCGAGCTCCAGGTGCGCGTCAAGACCGGTTGAGTGTGATCGCGAAGGCGGGGTCGGGCCTGTCCAACCCCGCCTTCGTGCGCTTAGCATCCGGGCATGGACCATCGAGCAACGACGCTCCCGATGCCGCCCGGCTGGCCCGCCCGGATCCGGGCGGTCGACTCCGGCGAACTGACCCCGCCGGTGCCCAGGCCCGCCGCGACGGTCGTGCTGCTGCGCGACTCCGCCGCCGGGCCGGAGGCCTACCTGCTGCGCCGCCGCACCTCGATGGCCTTCGCGGCCGGGATGTACGCCTACCCGGGCGGCGGGGTGGACCCGCGGGACGCCGAGGTCGAGACGGGCTGGGCGGGCCCGACGCCCGAGCAGTGGGCGCACCGGCTCGGGGTGGATGCCCGGACGGCGCGGGCGGTGGTCTGCGCGGCGGTGCGCGAGACCTTCGAGGAGGCCGGCGTGCTGCTGGCCGGCCCGGACGCCGACAGCGTCGCCGAGCCGCGCGACTGGTCCGCCGAGCGGGCCGCGCTGGAGGCGCACGAGCTGTCCTTCGCCGAGTTCCTCCGTGACCACGGCCTGGTGCTGCGCAGCGACCTGCTGGGCGGCTGGGCCCGATGGATCACCCCGGAGTTCGAGGAGCGGCGCTACGACACCTGGTTCTTCGTCGCCGCCCTGCCGCCCGGCCAGCGCGCGGCCCTGGAGGTCGGCGAGGCCGACCGGGTCGCCTGGCTGACGCCGACCGAGGCGGTCAGGGGCCACCAGGACGGTCGGTTCGGCATGCTGCCGCCGACCGTGACGGTGCTGCGCGAGCTGTCACCGGTCCGGACCGCCGCCGAGGCGGTGGCCGCGGCCACCGACCGGGTGCTGGAGCCGGTGCTGGGCCGGGCCGAGGTCCGGGGCGACCGGATGACGGTCCGCTGGCCCGGGTATGACGAACTGACCATCGACGGGGAGTTCCCCGCGGATTCCTGAGCCGAGGAGCCCTTACCCGAGGAGCCCTCACAGGAGGACTCCCGACCACACCGAGAGATGCCGACGAGAAAGGACCGACACCCGATGAACCACAACGACGTGGCTCGCCGGACGGCCCCCGAGCTGCCCGCCCGCCGACTGATCCCCCGTTCCACCGGCTGTGACAGCCAGGTCCCGTTCGTCGAGGTCGCCCAGCGCGCCCTCGTCCGGGCCCTGCCGCTGCGGGCCCTGCATCGCGACGGCGAGGGCGGCCGGTGAGCGGACTCCTGCCGGGTGACCCCGCCGCCGCGATCGGCGGCGAGGCCACCCCTCGGGCGCTGTGCGTGCTGGCGCCGAACCCGTCGCCGATGACGCTGGACGGCACCAACACCTGGCTGCTCTCCGAGCCCGGTTCGGACCTCGCGGTGGTGATCGACCCGGGCCCGCTGCACGAGGGCCACCTGCGCCGGGTGGTCGAGCTCGCCGAGGAGCGGGGCCAGCGGATCGCTCTCACCCTGCTCACCCACGGCCACGCCGACCACTCCGAGGGCGCGGCCCGCTTCGCCGAGCTGACCGGCAGCGAGGTGCGGGCCCTGGACCCGGCGCACCGGCTGGGCTCCGAGGGCCTGGTGGGAGGTCAACGTTTGGACGTCGGCGGCCTCGACCTGCGGGTGGTCGCCACCCCTGGCCACACCTCGGACTCGCTGACCTTCCACCTGCCGGACGACGGCGCGATCCTGACCGGCGACACCGTGCTCGGCCGCGGCACCACGATGGTCGCCCACCCCGACGGCCGGCTCGGCGACTACCTGGACTCGCTGCGCCACCTGCACACGATGGCCTCCCACCACGGCGTGCGGACCGTGCTGCCCGGCCACGGCCCGGTGCTCGCGGACGCGCTCGGCGCCGTCGACTACTACCTGGCCCACCGGGCCACCCGGCTCGCCCAGGTGGAGACCGCGGTCGAGGCGGGCTGCCGGACGGCCGTGGACGTGGTCGCCCGGGTCTACGCCGACGTGGACCGGGCGCTCTGGCCGGCCGCCGAGCTCTCGGTGCGGGCCCAGCTGGAGTACCTGGAGGAGCACGGGCTCATCCCCGACCAGGGCTGACCCGCGAGCGGCCGGGGCTGACCCGCGGTCGGCCGGGGCGGACCGCGAACGAGCAGGGCTGAGGCCCGCGAACGGCGAAGGGCCGGTCCGCCCGGACCGGCCCTTCAGCGTTCGTACGGCGTCAGCGCGAGCGGCGCGACAGCCGTTCGACGTCCAGCAGGACCACCGCGCGCGCCTCCAGCTTCAGCCAGCCGCGGCCGGCGAAGTCGGCGAGCGCCTTGTTGACCGTCTCGCGGGAGGCGCCGACCAGCTGGGCCAGCTCCTCCTGGGTGAGGTCGTGGGCGACGTGGATGCCCTCCTCGGACTGCACGCCGAAGCGGCGGGAGAGGTCCAGCAGGGCCTTGGCGACGCGGCCGGGCACGTCGGAGAAGACCAGGTCGGACATCACGTCGTTGGTCCGGCGCAGTCGGCGGGCGATGGCCCGCAGCAGCGCGATGGAGACCTCGGGGCGGGCGTGCAGCCAGGGCTGCAGGTCGCCGTGGCCCAGGCCCAGCAGCTTGACCTCGGTCAGCGCGCTGGCGGTGGCGGTGCGCGGGCCCGGGTCGAACAGCGACAGCTCGCCGATCATCTCGCTCGGGCCGAGCACGGCGAGCATGTTCTCGCGGCCGTCCGGCGAGGCGCGGTGCAGCTTGATCTTGCCCTCGGCGACGACGTACAGCCGGTCGCCCGGGTCGCCCTCGTGGAACAGCGACTCCCCACGGGCGAGGGTGACCTCGGTCATGGAAGCGCGCAGCTCGCCGGCCTGTTCGTCGTCGAGTGCCGCGAAGAGTGCGGCGCGCCGCAGAACGTCGTCCACGTGCTTCCTCCTTCTCGGCCGTGCGGCGAGTGGGCCGTCCGGCGCAAGTTCCGTTCAGTGTTCTGCATCACCAAGCATGGCGCATGTCGCTCCGATCATATGAGGAGGGGGTGTGTCCGGGGGTGCGGTGCGGGGCCATTCGTACCGGCGGGTCATCGGGCGGGGCGCCCGGCGGCCGTCGGTGTGTCGAACGCATGTCCGTCCGGATCGAACAGGGAGTCGCCCACTGTCGTACGGGCGGAGAGGACGGTGTGCCCGGCCCGGTGCGCGCTGGTCAGGCCGGCCGCACGCAGGGCGGTGAGGTGCTGGGAGACGGCGGCCGGGGACAGCCCGGTGCGGCGGGCCAGCTCGGTGGTCGAGGCGGGGGAGTCCAGCTCGGCCAGCAGCCGGGCCCGGGAGCGGCCGAACACGGCGGCCAGCGCGTCGGTGCGTGCGGCGGTGCCCGGGCGGTCCTCCCACAGGGTCGCCGTGCCGCGCGCCGGGTAGATCAGCTGAGGCGGGTCCGGCGGCAGCACCCGGGTGAGCACCCGGGGCCAGGCGAAGGCCGAGGGCAGGAGCAGCAGTCCGGCCCCCGCGTTCAGCCGGGTGACCGCGCAGTGCCGGCGCTCCAACCGCAGCGCGGTGCCGTCCCAGCGGACCGTCCCGTGCAGTTCGTCCAGCATCCGGGCGGTGCCGTGCTCGGCGGCCTGCCGGGAGCGGTGGAAGACGTCCGCCGCGAGCAGCGCGCGGATCCGGGCCCAGTACGGGGCGAGCGCCAGCTCCCAGTACGCCTCGATCTCGGCGGCCAGCCGGGGCAGCTGGGCGGCCGGGTCGCGGTACAGCGGCTCCAGGGCGGCCGGCAGCCGGCCGCCCGCCTCGGCGGCCAGGATGTCGAGATCGGCCCGGACCTGTCCGGTGCCGGTCGCGGTGACCGCGGCCAGTTCCTCGGCGAGCGTGGGGGAGAAGCCCGCCGGGGCTGGGTTGAGGAAGTCGGGCAGGTGGCCGTCGGGCGGGACCATCGCGGCCAGCCGGCCGCGGTCCAGCCCTGCGTCGGCAAGCCGCTCGCGCACCTGCCCGGCCCAGCGGCGGTGCAGCGCGGGGGCGGGGGAGTGCGCGAGGGCGCGCAGGCTGGTCACCACCTCCTGCATCGGGCTGACGGCGAACCGGGTCAGAGCCAAGTCCTGTGCGGAGAAGTGGAGTTCCGTGCGCATCCGCGACCCCCTTCGGAAGATTCGGCCCCAGCTTAAACACTGGTGGCCCGCCCGGCTCCGGGCGCAGGATGCCTGCGTCCCCACCGATCCGTACGAAAGCCGGTACACCCATGTCCAGCACCACCGGGCGCACGTCCACCACCGCCGAGGCCCGCGAGCGGGCGCTGCGACTGCGCGGGCTCGTCGAGGAGGGCGTGCTCGTCCTGCCCAACGCCTGGGACGCCGGCAGCGCGGCGGTGATCGCCTCGGCCGGCGCCCAGGCGATCGCCACCACCAGCGGCGGCGTCTCCTGGTCGCTTGGGCGCAGCGACGGCCAGCGGATGGACCGGGCGACGGCGGTCGAGGCGGCCCGGCGGGTCGTCGCGGCGGTGGACCTGCCGGTCACCGTCGACGCCGAGGGCGGGTACGGGCCGCTGCCCGCCGATGTGGCCGCCACCGTGACCGAGCTGGTCGCCGTGGGCGCGGCCGGGGTCAACCTGGAGGACTCGACGGCCGTCGGCGGGCCGCTGTTCCCGGTGGCCGAGCAGGCCGAACGGCTGCGCGCCGCCCGCACGGCGGCGGCCGCCGCCGGAGTGCCCGAGCTGCTGGTCAACGCCCGCACCGATGTGTTCCTGTTCGGGCTGGGCGGGCTGGACGACGTGCTGGTCCGGGCCGAGGCCTACGCCGAGGCGGGCGCGGACGGCCTGTTCGTCCCCGGGCTGCTGGACCTCGACGCCCTCGCCGACCTGTGCAGGCGCACCCCGCTGCCGGTGAACGCGATGGCCGTCGCGGGCGGGCCGACCGCCGCCGAACTCGCCGCCACGGGGGTGCGGCGAATCAGTGTCGGCACCGGCCTCACCCAGCTCGCGTACACGGCGGCCCGCCGCGCCGCCGTCGAGCTGCTCGGCGCCGGGACGCTGACGGAGCTCGACGGGGTGCTCGGCTTCGGGGAGCTGAACGGGCTGTACTGATCGGGTCGGCACCTGGTGGGGCTGGTTGGGCCGGGCTGACCGGGCCGGTGCCTGGCGGGGCCGTACCGGCCGCAGGATCAGCCGGTGAAGCCCAGTTCGGCGAGGCTCCGGTCGATCCGGGCGCGGTGGGCGGTCTCCCAGCCGTCCAGGGTCTCGGCGGCCTCCTTGGCCAGCTTGGTCCGGGCCGCGTCCAGGGCCTTCGCCCGGTCGGCGGCGGGCACCACCACGACGCCCTCCTCGTCGGCCACCACGATGTCGCCCGGCGCCACCGTCACCCCGCCGCAGCGCACCGGGGCGCCGTGGGTGCCCAGCTGCTTCTTCGCCCCGGGGATCGGGATGACGCCCCGGGCGACCACCGGGAAGCCCAGCTCCCGCACCTCGCCGAGGTCCCGGATCAGGCCGTCGGCCACGAAGGCGGCGACGCCCCGGCGCTGCGCCACGGCGCAGACGGTGCCGCCGGCCAGCGCGTAGTCCAGGTCGCCGGACTCCACCACGATCACCGAGCCGGGCTCGGCCCGGTAGATCGCCGCGTGCAGCATCAGGTTGTCGCCGGGCGGGCACTGCACCGTGAAAGCCGGTCCGGCCACCCGGGGCATGCCCGCCCACAGCGGGCGCAGGCCGATGTCCATGACCTGGGCGCGGCCCAGGACCTCGGCCAGGGTGGTGGGGGGATGTCCTGGAAGTCCGCGAAGTCCTGTTCCAGGCTTCCTCGTTGCTCCCTCACTCGCAGATGATCGGATCGCGAGAAAACTGGAACGTGGATGTGAACGGGGGTTCACGGACTCCCGGGTTCTTCGGCTCCCCGGCTCCCGGGTTCTTCGGTTCCCCGGCTAGCGGGCCGCCCGGCTCCGGGCCTCAGGCGTAGAACTTCAGCAGCTCCGGCACCAGCGCCTCGGCCGCCACCTCGTGGGTCTGGTCGGCCAGCGTCCGGTACTCGGCGCCCGGCACGGCCGCCGCCACAGCGCGGGAGGGCGCCCGCAGCAGTTCCGGGCTGGCGCCGCCGTCCAGGACCAGGGTCGGCACGGTGATCCCGGCCAGGAGGTCGACCGGGACGGTCGCGCCGGTCCGCGCGCCGAGCGCCGCCGCGTCGTACGCCAGGGTCGGTGCGACCGCCTCGAACACCGGCCACACCGGGGCTGAGCGCATCCCGTCCACCATCTCCCCGGGCATCCCGACGACGGTCATGAAGGCCGCGACGGCGTCCCCGCGCCGTCCCTCGGCGAGCGCCGCCTCCAGCTCGGTGACGTACCCGACGAAGCGCTCGCTCTGCCCCTCCTCGGTGCTGAAGGGCGGCTCGTAGACGGCGAGTCGGGTCATGCCGACGCCCGCGGCGGCGGCCCGCAGCGCGAGCGCGGCGCCCGAGGAGATGCCGAAGACGCGGGCCGAACCGCCGGCCGCCGCGATGACTGCCGCCAGGTCCTCGATCTCGCGCTCCACGGCGAACGGCGCGGTGTCCCCGCTGCCGCCGCGGCCGCGCCGGTCGTAGGCCCACACGGTGTGGTGGGCCGAGAGCTGCTCGGCGACCGCGACGCCCGGGTCGAAGCCGCGGTGGCCGATCGCCCCGTCCACCAGGACGACGGCCGGGCCGGAGCCGGTGACGGTGCAGGCGAGGGTGGTGCCGTCGGTGGAGACCACGGTGTTCATGGGGTGTTCCTTCTGTCGAGCGAGTCGGTCCTAGGGGTAGACCGGGGCTCCCCGCAGAACTCATCGCTCTTGCCGGGAAATTTTTCGCCGAGTTCTGAGCCGGGGCGCGGGTGCCTCCTCGCGGGCATGTGTTTCACGGATAAATTACCTGTTAACCTTTTTTCATGGCCCCAACCGCCCAGTTCCGGCAGGCTCTCCGGGTCGGTCCGCCCGGAGACGGCTGGCACAAGCCCGCACTCAGCGCCGTGGTGACCCTCGGCATCCTCAACCTCACCTTGTTCGCCCTCGGCCGACTCGACCTCGCGCTCTACACCTCGGCCGGCGGCCTCGGCGCGCTGTACGGGCACGGCCTGCCCTACCGGGCCCGGGCCCGGACGCTGGCCGCCGTGCTGCTCGGTACGGTCCTCAGCACCGGCGCCGCCCTCACCGCCGCCGCGCTCACCCGCGACGCCGTCGTGCTGGTCGCGGTGGCGGCCGCGCTCGCCGCGCTGCACAAGCTGCTCTGCGACGCCGCCCGGATCGGCCCGCCCGGCAGCCTGATCATCACCTTCACCACCGCCAGCTGCGCCTTCGTCCCCCAACGGCTCCCCGACCTCGCACCGCACCTGGCCCTCACCGCGCTCGGCGCCGCACTGGCCTGGCTGGTCTGCATGGCCCCCGCGCCGCTGCGTCCGTACGGCCCGGAGCGGATCGCCACCGCCCGCGCGCTGGAAGCCGCCGCCCGGCTGCTGCGCACCGCGCCCGGCGCGCCGGACGCCGCCGCCCGTACCGCCCTGGTCGGCGCGGTCGACGCGGCCCGGCACAGCCTCGCGCTCTCCTCCCCGGCCCGGCGGCGCGCCCTCGGGGAGGCGCCCGAGCGGCTGCTCGTCCACGCCGAGGCGGCCCTCGCCGCACCCGCCGGGCCGGCGGCCGCCGAGCGGTACGCGGCCTGGGCCCGCGACCTGCGGCGCGGCCGCGCCCTGCCGCTGCTGGACCTCACCGAGGCGGAGGCCGCCGACCTGCGTGCCCGCCGGCCCGGCCCCCGGCCCTCGCCGCGCGCCGCGCTGCGGCCCGGCTCGGTGCTGCTGCCGATCGGCCTGCGGGTCGCGGTCGGCTGCGCCGCCGCCGGCTGGCTCTCGCTGGCGCTCGGCGTCGGCCGCCCGTACTGGGCGGTGGTCACCGCGGCCTCGGTGTTCCAGGCGAACAGCACGCTCTCCTGGCAGCGCGCGCTGCAGCGGGTGCTCGGCAATCTGCTCGGCCTGGCGCTGTTCACCGCCGCGCTGCCGCTCGCCCACTCCGGCCCGGTGGCGCTGATCGTGCTCGGGCTGCTCTGCCAGTTCGGCGCGGAGGCCACGATCGCCCGCAGCTACTGGCTGGCCACCGTCTTCGTCACCCCGATGGCACTGCTGATGACCGAGTTCGCCGGCCTGCAACCCGCCCGGACCCTGGTCGCCGACCGCTGGCTGGACACCTGCGTCGGCGCGCTCACCGGGCTCGCCGCCTGCCTGCTGGTCACCAACCGGCGTACCGCCGCCCGGCTCTCCCGCGCCCTGGCCGAGGCCGAGACCGCCACCCGCGAGGCCCGGTCCGCCGTCGCGGCGGCCGACTCCGAGGCCGCGACCGCCCGGACCGGTCTGGCCACCGCCCTGCTGGAACTGCGCGAGGCCGCCGACACCGCGACCGGCGAGTGGCGCCGCCCGGCTCTCCCGCACCAGCGCGCCGCCGACACCGAGCGGCACGCCCACCACCTGCTGGCGGCCCTGCTGGAGCGCCGGGGCACCGGAGTGCGAGCCGTCTAGGATCGAACGAACGGGTCGGTCGCGGAACGGGAGCAGCGCACGTGGAGGACGTCGTCGCAGGTGTGCTGCGCCAGTGGGAGCGCGCCTACCCGGGCCTGGACACCGGCCCGATCGCCGTCCTCGGCCGGATCAACCGCTGCGCCGCGCTGCTCCAGCAGACCCCCGACCCGCTCACCCGGGCCGGCCTCACCCGCGCCGAGTTCGACATCCTCGGCGCCCTGCGCCGGGTCGACCGCGAGCTGACCCCCACCCAGCTGGCCCGCGAGAGCTTCGCCTCCGGCGCCGCCGTGACCAAGCGCCTGCGGCTGCTGGAGGAACGCGCTCTGGTCAGCCGCCGCCCCGACGACCGCGACCGCCGGGTCGCCCACCTCTCGCTCACCGACGCCGGGCGGGAACTGGTCGACGGCCTGATCCAGGAACTCGTCGCGTACGACCGCGCGCTGCTCTCCGGCCTCACCCCCGACGAGCAGGACCGCCTCGCCGAGGCGCTGGCCGGGCTGCTCAACACCCTTGAGGGCACCATCGGCCGCACCCTCCGGTGACCACGCCCGGAAGCGCCGGCCCGGGGCGATCGTCTCCGGCCGCGCGACGGTCGTGTCCTGGCTGACAGGACCCTGACCATCCGTTCTCCGCCCCGACCGAACCGCTGTCACCGGACGGCGGCGGCCCCGGCAGGGCGGTTCCCGTTGCTTGATCGGCCCCAAGCGGTGCGCCGCTCGGCGTAGCCTTCGTGCATGGCAGAGAGCAAGGCCCGGAAGACCGCGACCAAGGCCCCCACCAAGGCGGCGACTCAGAAGCCGACCGCGAAGAGGGCAGCCGTGAAGCCGGCCGTAGAACCGGCCTCGAAGTCGGCCGTGAAACCGGCTTCGAAGCCCGCCGTAGAACCGGCCTCGAAGCCCGCCGTGAAGCCGAGGAAGCCGGAGTCGCAGCTGGCGATGGTACGGCGGGCCCGGCGGATCAACCGCGAGCTGGCGGAGCTGTACCCGTACGCGCATCCGGAGCTGGACTTCGAGAACCCGTTCCAACTGCTGGTGGCCACCGTGCTGTCGGCGCAGACCACCGACCTGCGGGTGAACCAGACCACCCCGGCGCTGTTCGCCAGGTACCCGACGCCCGAGGACATGGCGGCGGCGAACCCGGAGGAGCTGGAGGAGATCATCCGCCCGACCGGCTTCTTCCGGAACAAGGCGAAGTCGCTGATCGGCCTCTCGATCGCGCTGCGCGACGAGTTCGGCGGCGAGGTCCCGGGCCGGCTGGACGACCTGGTGACCCTGCCCGGAGTCGGCCGCAAGACCGCCAACGTCGTCCTCGGCAACGCCTTCGGAGTCCCCGGCATCACCGTGGACACCCACTTCGGACGGCTGGCCCGGCGGTTCGGCTGGACCACCGAGGAGGACCCGGTGAAGGTCGAGCTGGCCGTCGCCGAGATCTTCCCGAAGTCGGAGTGGACGATGCTCTCGCACCGGGTGGTCTTCCACGGCCGCCGGATCTGCCATTCCCAGAAGCCCGCCTGCGGGGCCTGCCCGATCGCGCCGCTCTGCCCCGCGTACGGGGAGGGCGAGACCGACCCGGAGAAGGCCCGCAAGCTGCTCAAGTACGAGATGGGCGGCCAGCCCGGCCAACGGCTGAAGCCGCCGTCGGACTTCCCCGGCGAGGCGGCCGCCCGGGCCGACGCCGCCGCCCACCAGGGGCAGGTCGCGGACCTGGCGGTGGGCGCATGACGGCGGGCGCCATCGAGCGGGACGGCCTGCCGACCTGGCTGCAGCCGGTCCGGGACGCGGCCGAGCGGGTGCTGCCCGAGCAGCTGAGCCGCTTCCTGCCGCCGCACGAGGGCGGCCGGGCGGCCGCGGTGCTGATGCTGTTCGGCGAGGGCCCGGACGGTCCGGACGTGCTGCTGATCGAGCGGGCCCGTTCGCTGCGCTCGCACGCCGGCCAGCCGTCCTTCCCGGGCGGCGCGCTGGACCCGGAGGACGGTGACCCGGACGGCCCCGGCCCGATCGCGGCGGCGCTGCGCGAGGCCTGGGAGGAGACCGGCCTCGACCCGGCCGGGGTGCAGGTCTTCGCGGAGCTGCCCCGGCTGTACATCCCGGTGAGCCGCTTCGTGGTGACCCCGGTGCTGGGCTGGTGGCGCGAGGAGTCGCCGGTGCGCCCGGTGGACCAGGGCGAGACCGGCGCGGTGTTCCGGGTGTCGATCGCCGACCTCGCCGACCCGGCGAACCGGGTCCGGCTGCGGCACCCGTCCGGGCACATCGGGCCGGCCTTCGCGGTCGCCGGGCGGCTGGTCTGGGGCTTCACCGCCGGGGTGATCGACCGGGTGCTGCACCACAGCGGCCTGGAGCTGCCCTGGGACCCGTCCCGGATCGTCAACCTCTCGGACGAGGCACTCGCGCTGGTCCAGGGTGACCTCGAGCACTCCCGCGCCCTGCCGGGCGGCGACGCCGGCACCTCGTGACGGGCCGTCGACGCGGCGGGTCCGCGAAGCGTGGGAGGGTGTCGGAGTGAACGTCCTGGATGTGCTGCTGATCCTCGCCGCCGTCGGATTCGCCATTTCGGGCTACCGGCAGGGCTTCGTGGTGGGCGTCCTGTCGCTCGTCGGCTTCCTCGGCGGCGGTCTGCTGGCCGTCCAGCTGCTGCCGCTGCTGCTCGACCACCTCAGCCCCGGCACCACGGCCTCGGTGGTGGCCGTCGTGGTGGTGATCACCTTCGCCGCGATCGGCCAGGCGATCACCGCGCACTTCGGCTGGAAGCTGCGCGGGCACATCGACCGCCGCCCGGCCCGGGTGCTGGACGCGTCCGGCGGCGCGGTGGTCAACGTGATCTCGATGCTGCTGGTGGCCTGGCTGATCGGCTCCGCGCTGGCCGGGACGTCCCTGCCGACGGTCTCCAAGCAGGTCCGCTCCTCGGCGATCCTCGGCGGCGTCCAGAGCGCGCTGCCCGGCGACGCGCCGAACTGGTTCTCGGACTTCTCCAAGGTGCTCGCCCGCAACGGCTTCCCGCAGGTGTTCAACCCCTTCGAGCACGAGCCGATCACCCAGGTCGACACGCCCGACCCGGCGCTGGCCGACAGCGCGACGGTGGCCAAGGCCCGGCAGAGCCTGGTCAAGGTGGTCGGCACCGCGACCTCCTGCGGCAAGACCCTGGAGGGCAGCGGCTTCGTCTTCGCCCCGCACCGGGTGATGACCAACGCCCACGTGGTCGGCGGCGTCGACGAGCCGACCGTGCAGATCGGCGGCGTCGGCCAGCTGTACGACGCGACGGTGGTCCGCTACGACTGGCAGCGCGACATCGCCGTCCTGGACGTGCCCAAACTGAACGCGCCCCCGCTGACCTTCGCGGGCGAGGCCAAGACCAACGACAGCGCGATCGTCGCGGGCTTCCCCGAGAACGGCGCCTTCAACGTCCAGCCCGCCCGCATCCGCGGCCGCATCCAGGCCAACGGCCCGGACATCTACCACCGCGGCCAGGTGGTGCGCGACGTGTACTCCGTGCGCTCGCTGGTCCGCCAGGGCAACAGCGGCGGCCCGCTGCTCACCCCGGACGGCCAGGTGTACGGCGTGGTGTTCGCCAAGTCCCTGGACAGTGGGGACACCGGATACGTGCTGACCTCGGCCGAGGTGCGCGAGGACGCGCAGGCGGGCAGCACCGCGAACACCCGGGTGGACACCCAGGGCTGCGCGCTCTGACGCTGGTTGTTCGGCCGGTGCGGCGCCGGTGCGCGATCCGTCGCACCGTCAGTCCGCCCTGGTAGCCTCGGCCGCGCTCACCCGTTCGGCTCAACCGGGCGCCGTCCCCGGAGTGAGCTCAACGGGAGGTCGTGGTAGTCCGATGATGGGTCATTCGCACGCGGTGAGCGGGGCGATGCTGTACGCGGCGTCCGCTCCGTTCCTGCCCCCGCTGCTGCTGCACACCAAGCTGGAGCCGGCGGACATACTGATGGGCACGGTGCTGTGCGCTGGGGCGGCCCTCCTGCCGGACCTCGACCACCACGACGGCTCGATCGCCAACTTCCTCGGCCCGGTCTCCAAGGCGCTCTGCCGCTTCGTGGCCTGGGCCTCCGGCGGACACCGGCACGCCACCCACTCGCTGCTGTTCGTCGCGCTGATGGGCGGCGGCACCTGGGCCGGCGTCACCTACCTGGGCCGCTACTTCACCCTCGGGCTGACGTTCTTCCTGCTGGCGCTCGCGATCAAGGCCCTGCGGCTCTGCCCGCCGAGCAACGGCCCGGAGGCGTGGATCACGGTCATCGGCCTGTCCGCGCTCGGCACCTTCGGGATGAACACCTGGATGCCCAACTCGCCCGGCTGGCTGCCGTACGCGGTCGCGCTGGGCACGCTGGCGCACCTGCTGGGCGACTGCCTGACCAAGAAGGGCGCGCCGCTGCTGTGGCCGCACAAGGAGCGCTACGAGATCGTGCTGATCAAGCGCAGCGGCAACAACGTCGAGACCAAGGTGCTGGTGCCGATCATGTCGGTGGCGACCTTCGTCCTGCTCTGGTTCACCGCGCTGTCCCCGACTATGGCGAACTGACCGACTGTTGACCAGTCTGCCGAAGCGGCGCGAGGCCTCAGGTCTCGCGCCGCAGTCGTGCGCCCACCCACCGGGCGCGCCGGCCGAGGATGCGCGGGATGCCGAGCTGCCGCTGCGCCCCGCGCCGACGGCCGTCGAGGCCCTCGAAGCCGAGGTCCTCCGCCCAGTCCGGGCGGGGCGCGGAACGCTGGGGGCTGTTGTGGCGTCGGGCGCGCGGGGCGCCGCCGCGATCGGGCATCCAGGTCATACCGGGATTGATGCCCCTGGGCCGGTGGGGGTAACCGCAAGGGTTCGTCGAAATTGGCCTATGTGCTTGTCATATGAATGTCATGGCAAGGGAGTTGGGCCCAAGGAGGCCCTTCCTCGGCGGCCCGGTCGATCCCCTGGGTGATCCCTTGGCCGATCCCGGGGCTGATCCCGGGGCTGATCCCCTGGGCGATCCCCCGGGCGGTCAGTCCTTGTGGCGGCCCACCCAGTCCAGCAGCTCGGTCGTGAACTCCTCCGGCGCCTCCTCGTGCGGGAAGTGCCCGACCCCCGGCAGCAGCCGCCAACGGTACGGCGCCGCCACGTACTCGCCGCCGCCGAGCGCGGTGTGCGACAGCAGCACCGGGTCCGCGGCGCCCTGGACGTGCAGCGTCGGCGCGGTGATCGGCTTCTTCATCCGCCGGGCGAACTGGATGCCGTCCGGGCGGGCCATCGAGCGCAGCAGCCAGCGGTACGGCTCGATCGAGCAGTGCGCGGTGCTGGGGATCTGGATCGCCTGCCGGTACGCGTGCACCGCCGTCCCGTCAAGCTTGGTCGGCCCGGTCCACTCGTCCAGGTAGCGGCCGACCAGCGCGGCGTCGTCGGCCACCAGACGACGTTCCGGTATCCACGGCCGCTGGAAGCCCAGCACGTGCTCGAAGGCGGCCATCTGCTTGCGGTCGGTCAGCAGCGCCCGGCGCAGGTCCCGAGGGTGCGCGGCGGAGACCACGGTGAGGCTCTGGATCACCGACGGGCGCATCACCGCCGCCACCCAGGCCAGGGTGCCGCCGGAGGCGTGCCCGACCAGGTGCGCCCGGCGCTCGCCGAGCGAGCGGATCACACCGGTGATGTCCAGGGCGAGGTTGCCCGGGTCGTAGCCGCGCGGGGTGCGGTCGCTGCCGCCGATGCCGCGCAGGTCGAGCGCCACCGCGCGGTAGCCGGCCTCGGCGAGCGCGGTCAGCTGGTGGCGCCAGGCCCACCAGTACTCGGGCCAGCCGTGCACCAGCAGCACCAGCGGGCCGGAGCCCAGCTCGGCGATGTGGAAGCGGGCGCCGTTGGCCGCGAGGTCGCGGTGCGTCCACGGGCCGGACTGCCGGATGCTCCAGGCCTCGGCGGGCTCCTGTCCGGTCTGCGGTCCGGTCTGCGGTCCGATCTCCTGCCCGGGCTCCTGTTCCGGGGCCAGCTCGGGGCCGGAGTCGGGGCCGGAATCGGCGGACGGCTGCGCAGGCGCGGGCTTCTGGTCAAGCGGCATACCGAGAGCGTGTCACATCCGTGTGCCGGACACGTGCCCGGCACTCGCCGTCGGCGGGTCCGAGTACGTGTCCGGCGGGGTCCTGCGGAGTCGGGTCCGTTACGGGATGCGGCCCAGGCCCCGGTCGATCTCCTCCTGGGTGGCCGGGCGCGGCCGGACGTTCTTCAGCACCTCGGCGGTCTTCTGGGCGCCCTCGATGGTGCGCTCGGGCTTCTGGATCTTCTTGATGAAGCGCCAGGCCAGCAGCCCGACCAGCACCGCGAGGATGAAGTGGACGGCCGCCGAGAGCACGAACGACAAGCCCATCGGCACCCCCAGCCAATGGAAGAAGAAGGCGATCGCGATGCTCACCATCGGGATGGCGGCCAGGGCGAGCACCCCGGCGACGGCGAAGAAGACGCCGCCGGAGACGCCGCGCTTGACGTCCGCTTTGATCTCGGACTTGGCGAGCGCGATCTCGTCGTGAACCAGCGCGGTGAGGTCGGCGGTGGCCGCCGCGAACAGCTGCCCCACCGAACGCTCGCCCTCGTAGGGCGCCCGGCCGTTGCTGGACGGGTCTGCGGCTCCTGCGGGCATCAGCGGTTCTCCTCTGCGGCTGTTGCGGCGTGACGCCGTCGCGGGTGCGGTTCCGGTGCCGGTGGGGGTCCCGGAGGCGTCAGTGGGTTGTCGACAGCTCAGAATCATGCCCCTACCGGCCAGTCGGACACCACTCCGGGGCCCCGCCGGGGGGACGTGTCCCGCTTGCGCGAGGCGTTCCGAGCCTTCGGGGACGGGCTTCCCGCAGGCCTGCGGGAAGCCCGTCGGGGACTCAGCGGCCCGTCTCGGGGCTCTCGCCGGGCAGGTGGCGGGCGGTCTCGGAGACCCGCGCCCGCCAGGCCGGGTCGTCCTCCTGGTAGACGTCCGGGACGCCGTCGCCGTCCGAGTCCCGGTCCTCCTCGTCGCACAGCGCGCGGTAGTGCCGATTGCGCAGCTTGAGCAGCACGGTGGCGACCAGCGCGCAGAGCAGCGAGCCGACCAGGACGGCCGTCTTGGACCGGTCGGCCAGCGCGAGGTCGTTCCGGAAGGCCAGCTCGCTGATCAGCAGCGAGACGGTGAAGCCGATGCCGGCGAGCACCGAGACGGCGAACAGGTCGGCCCACTTGAGCTGCGGGTTCAGCTCGGCCCGGGTGAACCGGGCGGCCATCCAGGTGCCGCCGAATATGCCCACCGTCTTGCCGACCAGCAGGCCGATCACGATTCCGAGCGGGGTGGCCTGGGTGAACACCTCGCGCAGCGTCGGGCCGGAGATCGACACCCCGGCCGCGAACAGGGCGAACAGTGGCACGGCCAGCCCGGCCGAGATCGGGCGGACCAGGTGCTCGATGTGCTCGCCGGGGGAGTGCTGCTCGTCGTCCTCCCGGTGGCAGCGCAGCATCAGGCCCATCGCGACGCCCGCCACCGTGGCGTGGATGCCGCTCTCGTGCATCAGCGCCCAGACCACCACGGCCAGCGGTACGAACAGGTACCAGCCCTTCACCCCGCGCCGGTGCAGGAACCAGAACAGCACCAGGCCGGCGAAGGCCAGGCCGAGCGCCCAGAACTTGATCCCGGAGCTGTAGAAGACCGCGATGATCAGGATCGCGATCAGGTCGTCGACCACGGCCAGGGTGAGCAGGAAGGCGCGCAGCGGCGACGGGAGGTGACTGCCCACCACGGCCAGCACGCCGAGCGCGAAGGCGATGTCGGTGGCGGTGGGGATGGCCCAGCCGCCGGGGTGGCCGCCGCTGCCGGAGTTGACCAGGGAGAACAGGATCGCGGGCAGGGCGACGCCGCAGACGGCGGCGATCACCGGCAGCAGCGCGGCGCTCGGGGTGCGCAGCTCGCCCGCGACGAACTCCCGCTTGAGCTCGATGCCGGCGACGAAGAAGAAGATCGTCAGCAGGCCGTCCTTGGCCCAGTCGGCCAAGGTGAGGTCGAGGTGGAGCGGGGCGGACGGGCCGACGGTGTAGTCGAGCACGCTCTCGTACGCGTGCGGCCAGACGTTGGCCCAGATCAGCGCGACCACGGCGGCGACCAGCAGCAGCATGCCGCCGACCGTCTCGGTGCGCAGGGCGTCGGTGATGAAGGTGCGCTCGGGCAGTGACAGCCGGCCGAGAAGCTGCCGACGGCGGGTCGTCGGCTCGTGGACGGGCGGCTGGTCGGTCACGCGGGACCTCCTGAGGGGCTGGGAGCGGCAACGGATGCACGGGTGGTGCAGTTGCCGACCAGACTTCCCGGCGCGCCCTGTGACGCCCGGATTCCTACTGAAGGATCTTGATGCGTCCTTAACAGTCTAACGGGACGCCCGAGTGACTTCCGGATTGTCCTATTCAAGGACTTAAGCCCTGGGGGCTGGTTCTGCATTCCTGAGGAGCAACCGCCCGACACTCGAACGGCCTCAGCCGCGTGCAGTCGGGTGAACGCCTCCCTATCGTCGTGAACGCCTCCCTATCGTCGATCGTGGGCGCCGCCCGGTCCGGGTCGGCGTGATTCGCCCTGTCTTCCTGCTGGAGGCATGGCCATGCCCGGTCGCGGCATCGCCATGCCCGAACCGGGCGACGACGGGGCCCAGGGCGGTGGCGTCCGCCCGGGGCCCCGGTCACCGCGTCGGCGTGTTCAGCCGGCGCTCAGCGGGTTCAGCTGTTGCCGCCCGACGGCGGCAGCTGGGCCTGGATCTGGCTCATCACCGTGCTGTCGGCGAGGGTGGTGGTGTCACCGACCTCGCGGCCCTCGGCGATGTCGCGCAGCAGGCGGCGCATGATCTTGCCGGAGCGGGTCTTCGGCAGTTCGCCGACCACCTTGATCTGCTTCGGCTTGGCGATCGGGCCGAGTGTGCGGCCGACGTGTGCCCGCAGCTCCTCGACCAGCTCCGGGGTCTCGGTGACGCCGCCGCGCAGGATCACGAAGGCGACGATGGCCTGGCCGGTGGTGACGTCGGTCGCGCCGACCACGGCGGACTCGGCCACCGAGGAGTGCCCGACCAGGGCCGACTCGACCTCGGTGGTGGAGATGTTGTGGCCCGAGACCAGCATGACGTCGTCCACCCGGCCGAGCAGCCAGATGTCGCCGTCCTCGTCCTTCTTGGCGCCGTCACCGGCGAAGTAGCGCCACCCGCCGCCAGGCGCGGATTGGCTGGGGCCGAAGCGGGACCAGTAGGTGTCGATGTAGCGCTGGTCGTCGCCCCAGATGGTGCGGAGCATGGACGGCCACGGCTCGGTGAGCACCAGGTAGCCGCCGGAGCCGTTCGGGACCTCGTTGGCCTCGTCGTCGACCACGGTGGCCGCGATGCCCGGCAGGGCGCGCTGGGCCGAGCCCGGCTTGGTCTCGGTGACGCCCGGCAGCGGGCTGATCATCATGGCGCCGGTCTCGGTCTGCCACCAGGTGTCCACGATCGGGCACTTGCCGCCGCCGATGTGCTCCCGGTACCAGATCCAGGCCTCGGGGTTGATCGGCTCGCCGACGCTGCCCAGCACCCGCAGCGAGGACAGGTCGAACTTCGCGGGGATGTCGTCGCCCCACTTCATGAAGGTGCGGATCGCCGTCGGCGCGGTGTAGAGGATCGTCACGCCGTACTTCTGGACGATCTCCCAGAACCGGCCCTGGTGCGGGGTGTCCGGGGTGCCCTCGTAGATGACCTGGGTGGCGCCGTTGGAGAGCGGGCCGTAGACGATGTACGAGTGACCGGTGACCCAGCCGATGTCGGCCGTGCACCAGTAGACGTCGGTTTCCGGCTTGAGGTCGAAGACCGCGTGGTGGGTGTAGCTGGCCTGGGTGAGGTAGCCGCCCGAGGTGTGCAGGATGCCCTTGGGCTTACCGGTGGTGCCCGAGGTGTAGAGGATGAACAGCGGGTGCTCGGCGTCGTGCGCCTCGGGGGTGTGCTCGGTGGACTGACGAGCGGTGATCTCGTGCCACCAGACGTCGCGGCCCTCGGTCCAAGCGGTCTCCTGCCCGGTGCGGCGGATCACCAGGACGTGGTCGACGCCGTCGACCTTGGTGAGCGCCTCGTCGATGGCCGGCTTGAGGGCGGAGGGCTTGCCGCGCCGGTAGCCGCCGTCGGCGGTGATGACGAGCTTGGCCTGGGCGTCCTGGATCCGGGAGGCCACGGCGTCGGCGGAGAAACCGCCGAAGACCACCGAGTGGGTGGCGCCGATCCGGGCGCAGGCGAGCATCGCGACGACCGCCTCGGCGATCATCGGCAGGTAGACGGCCACCCGGTCGCCCTTGCGGACGCCGAGCTCCAGCAGCGCGTTGGCGGCCTGCGAGACGTCGTCCTTGAGCTGGGCGTAGGTGATCGAGCGGCTGTCGCCGGGCTCGCCCTCGAAGTGGATGGCGACCCGGTCGCCCAGGCCGTTCTCGACATGGCGGTCGACGCAGTTGTAGGCCACGTTGAGCTTGCCGTCGGCGAACCACTTGGCGAACGGCGGGTTGGACCAGTCGAGGGTCTCGGTCGGTTCGACGGCCCAGCTCAGGCGGCTGGCCTGCTCGGCCCAGAAGCCCAGACGGTCCTCGGAAGCCTGCGCGTACGCGGCCGCAGTGACGTTGGCGGCTGCGGCGAGCTCTGCCGGCGGGGCGAAGCGCCGCTCCTCCTTGAGCAGGTTGGCCAGGCTCTCGTTGCTCAACGCGCACTCCTCATCGAGTCATGATCTGGGGCGATCCCGTGCGTGGGGATCGTCCCGTGTGTCCCAGCGCACAGCTCACCAGGCGAACGGGGCACTTGACAAGAGGCTCCTGGTAATTGGTGTAGACCTTTGATCGATCGTCGAACGGCCGACCGCGCGTTCCGCCGCACCAGGGCGGCAGAACGCGCAGCGGCAGGTGGGCCCGTGCCCCGGCCCGCCCGGCGGGGACACGGACCCGGCTTTCAGGCGGCCAGCTGGGGACCCTCCCCGCTGCCCTCGGCCGGAACCCGGCCGTCCTGTCTCACCCGTTCGGCCGAAACCCCGTCGGGCCGGTCCTCCGTGCGGGCCTCGATCGGGCTGAACGTCCCGGCGGTTCGGTCCAGGACGTAGGCCTGGGCGGTGGCGAAGTCGAAGTACATCCCGACCAGCCGCAGGGCGCCCTCCTCGACCCGGCGCTCCACCGCCGGGTTCGCCATCAGCTGATCCAACTGCTGGACCACGTTGGTGATGCAGAGCTGCTCCGTGAGGTCCACCACCGGCCGGTCGGCGAACTCGGCCGGGGCCCGCCGGAGCCGGTCCAGCGAGCCGCGGCCGTTGCGCAGCCAACGGGCCAGCGGGGTGGGCGGCCCGGGGCGCTCGTGCACACCGTCCAGCAGGGCCTTCATCGCGCCGCAGCCCGAGTGCCCGCAGACCGTGATCGAGCGGACCTCCAGCGCCTCCACCGCGTACTGCACCGCGGCGGCCACCGAGTCGTCGGCCGCGCCGGGCTCGAAGGGGGCCGGCACCAGGTTGCCCACGTTGCGGACGGTGAACAGGTCGCCCGGGCCGCTGTTGGTGATCATGCTGGTGACCATCCGGGAGTCCGCGCAGGTCAGGAAGAGCTGCGAGGGCGTTTGCCCCTCCCGGGCCAGCCGGGCGAGCTCGGGCCGGATCAGCGGGGCGGTGTGCTGCTGGAACACCCGGACGCCGTCCAGCAGCCGGCCGTGCGGGTCCTCCTGCTGCTCGATGCAGTGGTGGCCGACCCAGGGCGTCCAGGCCCGGCAGCGGTGCGGGCCCGGCGAACTGCCCGCGCGGACCGTGCCGTCGGGGTCGAGCACCTCCTCGTCCGGGCGCCGCGTCACCATCGAGACCCGGCCGCCCGCGGCTTGGTGTCCGGCCCGCCAGTTGTGCAGCGTCTCGTACGCGGCGTGGTCCAGGAAGGAGCCGTCGTGCACCACGGTGACCTCGGCGTCCGCGGGGATCGAGGCCAGTGCCCGGCTCAACCGGGGGACGGCGGTGAAGGTGAGCGGCCCGTGGGTCTGGACGGTGACCGAGCCGTCAGGGCCGGGCTCGACGTCCACATGGGCGCGGGTCAGCCGGTAGAGCGCGAGCAGCACGGCAGTGCCCGCGCCGAGCCCCACGCCCCACAGCACCCCGAAGCCCACCACGCCGAGCACCGTGGTCAGGTAGACCGGGAACTCCCGGTGCCGGTGCACCTTGCGGATGTGCGCGAAGCTCACCATCTGCAGCCCGACCACCAGCACCAGCGCGGCCAGGGCCGCCAGCGGGATCCGGCGCAGTCCGCCGGTCAGTGCCAGCGCGGCGACCAGCACCCAGGCGCCGTGCAGCACCGAGGCCCACTTGGTCTGCCCGCCGGCCCGGACGTTGGCGGTGCTGCGTACGGCGCCGCCGGCGATCGGCAGTCCGCCGACCAGGCCGCTGACCGTGTTGGCGAGGCCCTGCCCGCGCAGTTCACGGTCGAGGTCACCGGTGCGCCGGGACATCCGGTCGACCGCGACGGCGGACAGCAGCGACTCCACGCTCGCGACGGCGGTGACGGTGAGGACGGCGGCGAGCACCCCGGTGAGCGAACCGTGCGGCAGTGCGGGCACGAGCGAGCGCGGTTGCCAGGCGGGCAGTTGGATGTGGGCGAGCCGCAGGTCCAGGGCGAGGGCAAGTGCGGTGGCGACGGCCACGGCGACCAGCGGGCCGGGCACCTTGACCAGGCGGGCGCCCAACTCGCCCGCTCGGCCCGGGAATCGGCCGAGCCGGGGCCAGCCCAGCAGTGTTGCCACGGTCACCGTGCCGGCCAGCAGCGCGGGCGGGTGCGGACCGGCCAACTGCCCGGGTAGGGCGAGGAGGTTGGCGATCGCGGAGCTCTGCGGGGAGCCGCCGAGGACCACGTGCAGCTGCGCGATGGCGATGGTGAGCCCGACCCCGGCCAGCATGCCGTGCACGATCGCGGGCGAGACGGCGAGCGCCGTCCGGGCCACCCGGCCTACGCCGAGGAGGAGTTGGAGCAGACCGGCGGCGACCGTGACGGCGCAGGTGGCCTGCCAGCCGTACTGGGCGACCAGCCCGGCGGTGATCACGGTCAAGGCGGCGGAGGGCCCGCTGACCTGGAGCGGGGTGCCACCGAACAGTCCGACCACGATGCCGCCCACGGCCGCCGCGACGAGCCCTGCGGTGAGCGGGGCGCCGGTGGCGAGCGCGATGCCGAGTGAGAACGGCACGGCGATCAGGAAGACCACCAGCGAGGCGGAGAGGTCCTGAGCCCAGCGGACCCGGGAGTTGGGGCCCGGTGGTGCGTGGTCGGTGGTGTCGGAGGCGATGGGTGCACTGGAGATGTCGAGGGTCATGGTCTTCCCGTCTGTCCGGGGGAACGAACGCAGTCAGGTCCGGCGGTGAGTCCGGGTTGGAGCTCCGGGGCGGATCGGCTGTCGTGGGTCGCGACGGTGTGGCGGGATGGCGTGGGCGCGGCGGGGGAATGCGGGTGTCACCGACCGGCGTTGACCATCAGGCCCGCCAGGGGCCCGGGCGAGGTGCGGGATGTCTCGCCGAGGGCCGTCGGGACGGACCATCAAGACTCGGTAAACCGAGAGTAATGAAAGCTTTGCACAGCGTCCTTTCCGGTGGGAAGTGGAAAACCCCCTGATTCACCCCATTGGGTGGTGTTCGAACCGGCGGGAATCTGCTGGTGGCGCGGAACGTGGCCGAGATGGCGAACGGGCCGTCGCCTCCCCCGGGTGAGGGGGAGGCGACGGCCCGTTCTGTTCGTGGTGGGGTCAGGCGGTGGCCCCCGCCGGGGTGGCCTGCCCGCCGGCGGTCGCGAACTCGCCCGCGAACTCGCCCGCGGGCTCGCCCAGCACGAAGTCCTCGTCCACCTGGGTCGCCAGGTCGATGCCGACCTTGGCGTTGGCCCAACTCTCCGCGTTGCGCCGGTGGAAGAGCACCGCCTGCTCGGTGTACCGGCGCGCGTCGCGCCGCCCGTACGCCGCCTCGGACTCGGCCCGCAACAGCTCCAGCACCGCCCGGTTGGCCGGCTCCAGCGACTTCAGCGGCGGCTCGGCGCCCTGCTCCAGGCGGCGCACCCAATCCGACTGTCCGAAGGTGGTGAGCAGGTCGTCGCCGACCTCGCGGCGCAGGAAGGCCAGGTCGTCCGGGCCCTGCACCTTGTTGCCGATCACTCGCAACTGCACGCCGAAGTCCTGGGCGTAGTCCCGGTACTGGCGGTAGACGGAGACGCCCTTGCGGGTCGGCTCGGCCACCAGGAAGGTCAGGTCGAAGCGGGTGAACAGGCCGGAGGCGAAGGAGTCGGAGCCCGCGGTCATATCGGTGACCAGGTACTCGTCCGGGCCGTCCACCAGGTGGTTGAGCAGCAGCTCCACCGCGCCGACCTTGGAGTGGTAGCAGGCCACCCCGAGGTCCTCCTCGGTGAACGCGCCGGTCGCCAGCAGCCGGACCGAGCCCTCGTCCAGCGCGATCGGGCGGGCGCAGGCGGCGTAGACCGGGTTCTCCTCGACGATCCGCAGCAAGCGCGAACCACGGCCGGGCGGCGTGGTTTTGATCATCTCATCGGCCGAGCGGATCAGCGGGTTGCTGCCGCGCAGGTACTCCTTGATCTCCGGCAGGTGCGCGCCGAGCGAGGTCAGTTCGGCGGCCTGGGCGTCCGTCAGGCCGAGGGCGGGGCCCAGGTGCTGGTTAATGTCGGCGTCGACGGCGATGGCCGGCCGGCCGATGGCGGCCAGGTGGCGGATGAACAGTGCGGACAGCGTGGTCTTCCCGCTGCCGCCCTTTCCGACGAAGGCGATCTTCATCTGGGGCTCCGGCTCTCGCTCTGGGTCCTGGGGGTGGGCCGCGTGCTCGGGGGACGCGCGTGCCGAGCGGCCCTAACTGGAAATCGTTATCGTCTCCGATAGTGGCTATGCTAGCCGGGGTTTGGGTCTCGTCGGGGGAGGGAACTGAGGATTGCCTCTAACGGGTGATGCGGGGTTGCTGTTCCGGGAGGGGCCGCCTGTTCATTACTCTCGGGTAGGTGAGCACTGGAACAGATCCCCTCGCCCCGCTGGCCCAGCTCCCCGGAGTGCCCGACGCGGTCGCCGAGGTGCGCAAGGCCGTCGACCGGCTCTACGGCCACCGGGTGATGCGCCGCCGCGCGGCCGAGGTCACCTCCGAGTCCGCGCTGCGCGGCGCCCGCGCGTCGGCGGCCGTGGCCGGAGCCGACTGGCCGCTGGAGGAGGTCCGGCGCCGCACCGACTTCGGCGCGGACGCCGAGGCCCGGACGGTCGGCGCGGCCCTGCGGATCGCCGCCGAGGCCGGCCAGCTGCTGAGCGTCTGGCGGCACTCGCCGCTGCAGGTGCTGGCACGGCTGCACCTGCTCGCGGTCGGCGACGCCGACCCGGCCGCCGGTCGGCCGCGACGGGCGGGGGAAGTCGCCGAGGAGCTGTTCCCGCTGGAGCTCAAGCCGGTGGACAGCGTCGAGGTCGACACCGCGGGCGGGCCGACGCCCGTGCTGCCGCCCGCGCCGGGCGCGGAGGAGGTCGCGGCCCGGCTGGACCAGCTCTCCCGGCTGCTGGTGGCCCGCGCGGAGGGCCACGGCGTGGGGACGCCGGCCCTGGTGGTCGCCTCGGTGGTGCACGGCGAACTGCTCGCTCTGCGGCCGTTCGGTGCATACAACGGGGTGATCGCGCGGGCCGCCCAGCGGATCGTGCTGATCGCCGAGGGGCTCGACCCGAAGTCGATCTGCCCGGCCGAGGTCGGCCTGGCGGAGCTGGGCACCGACGCCTACCGGCGGGCCCTCGCGGGCTACCGGGCGGGCACGCCCGAGGGCATGGCGGCCTGGATCGCGCACTGCGGGCGGGCGCTGCGGCTCGGCGTGCGCGAGAGCACCGCGGTCTGCGAGGCGATGCAGCGCGGGATGGTCTGAGCGGGGCGCCCGCGGGCAAGAGGATGCGGCGGCACCTGATCCTGCTGGGTGCCGCCGCTGGTGCAGATTCCGGGTGACCAAGCATGCACCGGAAGTGCCGATCAGACGGGGATCCTGCCCGTTCGTCTGGTCCGGCGGCCCGACAGCGGGTCGGCTGCATGTGGGTGCTCGGATATCTGTACGCGCGGTCCGTGGGCCTGAACTGCGTTGTCGGTTTGACCTCTTCGGTCCTGACCGGGTCTCGCGGGCCGTGCTTCATTTGTATCGCGTTTCGGCCGAAAGGGGAACCCGAAACGAGAAGTCTGTGTCGATTGCCCGTTTTGGTGGACTTTGTTCTGATCCGAGGCCTCAGGCGGCGGGGCGACGTCGGCGGGCCAGGTGCCAGATGACCCCGGCGGTCACGAGGGCCGTCCCGACCGCCACCGCGGTCAGCACCGAACCGCTCGGCGCGGAGAACTCGGGCAGCCGCCGCCGCAGTTCCACCGGACGGTCGAAGACCAGCACCGGCCACTCCCGCACTTGCGCCTCCTTGCGCAGTGCGCGGTCGGGGTTGACGGCCGAGGGGTGGCCGACCGCCTCCAGTAGCGGCAGGTCGGTGGACGAGTCGCTGTAGGCGTACGACTGGGCCAGGTCGTAGCCCTCCGTCTCGGCCAACTCCCGAATGGCGGCGGCCTTGTTCTCGGCGTAGGCGTAGTACTCGATCTCGCCGGTGTAGCAGCCGTCCTCGACGTGGAGCCGGGTGGCGATCACATGGTCCGCGCCGAGCAGCGCGCCGATCGGCTCGACCACCTCGGAGCCGGAGCTGCTGACGATCACCACGTCCCGGCCGGCCGCGTGGTGCTGCTCGATCAGCGAGGCGGCCTCGTCGTAGATGATCGGATCGATCAGGTTGTGCAGCGTCTCGGCGACGATCTCGCGGACCTGCTGGACGTTCCAGCCCCGGGTGAGCGCGGAGAGGTACTCGCGCATCTTCTCCATTTGGTCGTGGTCCGCGCCGCCGACCAGGAAGACGAACTGCGCGTACGCGCTGCGCAGTACCGCCCGACGGTTGATCAGACCGCCCTGGTAGAACGGGCGGCTGAAGGCCAGCGCGCTCGACTTGGCGATGATGGTCTTGTCGAGGTCGAAGAAGGCGGCCGTGCGCAGCCCGCTCGGCCGGGGGTGGGCGGGTGCGACCGGTTCCCCGGGCCCGGTGGTGCCGCCCTGGGACTCGTCGGCGTGGTCGTCGGCGTTCTCGGTGGTGTCCACGGGAACCGAGGATAGAGGGAGCCACAAAACACCCCGCCATTCGGCGTACTCGCGGGCGTGCGGGTTTGTGTTTCTGGCCGCTCGGGTACACCATGGAAGTCACGGATCGTTCGCGACCGTGCTAACCCGGTCCGGCTCCTCCCCCCCGAGTCGGGCTGTGGATAGACGACCCCCGCTCTCCCCCCCGGCGGGGGTCGTCGCACGTCCGGGGCCATTTCAGGGCTTGAAAGCCCTTCGCGGTGGCTTCCGTGACCGCCCGGCCGGCGGTGTACAGGGGGTGTCGACAGCTCGGTCCGTCCACCACCTTTCGTCACTCTGCGTTGCCGTTTGCTCGTGGCTCACACGGCCCGTGCGGCTGGTTCCGATCGGCTCCGCCGGAGCGTCGCGGTGGGGTGCGCGGAAGGCTGCGAGGGGGGTGTCGGGAGAGTGTTCGGCCGGGGTGCGGTGAGTGGCCGGTTCATCTCCGTGACCCCCTTTCGTCAATTCTTCGCCGATTAGCCCCCCGCCCGGGTGAACGTTTTCATCCACAACCCACGAGTTATCCACAGGCAATCGGAACGTGGATGACGGAATCCGGATCTCCCCCCACCGTGATGGTCGGCGGCGGTCGCCGGGCAGGGCCTCATCCCCTTCCTCTCCGGAGGTCTGCCGGGCGACCGTCCGCCGCAACCGTCCGAAGCGCGCCCCGCCCCTGGTGGCCGGCGGCGCAGAGGGGAGAACACCATGTCGACGCCGATCGCCGACCACCTCACCACCGAGGGCCCCGGGGCCGCCGGGCCGCTCGTCGTTACCGAGGACGAGGGCCTGGCCGAGCACCTGCTGCGGCTCTGCGCGGCGGCGGGCACCGAGCCTCGACTGATCCGCGGCGCGCCGCCGACGCGTGAGCTGTGGGAGGGCGCCCCGCTGATCCTGGTCGGGGACGACCAGGCGGAGCGCTGCGCCGGACTGGGCAGGCGCGGCGGGGTGCTGCTGCTCGGGCTGGACCTGGACGACCCCGGGGTGTGGGTCAGAGCGGTCCAACTCGGCGCTGAGCACGTGCTGTTCCTGCCCGATGCCGAGGCCTGGCTGCTCGACCGGATCGCCGACGCGGCCGAGGGCGCCGGTTCCCCGGCGGTCACCGTCGCCGTGCTCGGCGGCCGGGGCGGGGCCGGGGCCTCCACGCTGGCCTGCGCCCTGGCGGTCACGGCCGCGCGCACGGGCCGGCGGACCATACTCATCGACGGCGATCCGCTGGGCGGGGGCCTGGACATCCTGCTCGGCGGTGAGACGGCCCGCGGGCTGCGCTGGCCCGACCTGGCGGGTTCGCGCGGGCGGGTCAGCGGGGCCGAGCTGGCCCGCGCGCTGCCGGCGCTCAAACGGCTCTCCGCGCTGTCCTGCCTGTCCTGGGACCGCGGCGACACCCTGACGGTGCCGCCGGAGGCCATGCGCAGCGTGCTGGCCGCCTCCCGGCGGCGCGGCGGGCTGGTGGTGGTCGACGTGCCGCGCCATCTCGACGCGGCCGCCGGGCAGGCGCTGGAGCAGTCTGATCTGGCCCTGCTGGTGGTCCCGGCCGAACTGCGCGCCGTGGCGGCCGCCGACCGGGTCGCGGCGGCGGCCCGGATGCGGCTCGGGGACGTCCGGGCCGTGGTCCGGCCGGTGCGGGCCGGCGGGCTCCCGGCACACCGGATCGCCCGCGGGCTGCGGCTCGATCTGGCCGGGGAGTTGGAACCCGAGCCAGGCCTCGCTGAGGACGTCGAGAAGGGCGTCCCGCCCGGCATCCGGGAGAGCGGCCCGCTCGCGCGCTTCTGCGCGACCTTCCTGAACGAGGTGCTGCCGCCGGTGCCGGCGATCGGAGGAGGTGTGTACTGATGGTCCGTCTTCGCAGAACAAGCCCTCGGGGCGGTGCCCCGGGCCCGGGCGACGGTGCGCGGGAGCACCGGCCGCTCAGAAGCGTGCCGCCGCCCGGCGGACCGCCGCAGGCCGGGCACGGGTCTTGCCCGTACGGCCGGACGGCCCGCGAGGAGCGGACGGCGGAGCTGGTGGACGCGGTGCGGCTGCGGCTGGCCGAGTCGGGGGCCGACCCGACGGCGGGCTCGGTCGCGGCCGTGCTGCGGGCCACCCGGCCGCCGCTCGGCGGGGACGAGGTACTGGACACCGTGCGCTCGTTGCGCGCCGAACTGGTGGGTGCGGGCCCGCTGGACCGGCTGCTGGCGGCGCCGGACGTCACCGACGTCCTGGTGAACGGTCCGGACGAGGTGTGGGTCGACCGTGGCGGCGGCCTGCACCGCGCCACCGGAGTCCGTTTCGCCGACGCCGAGGCGGTGCGGCGGCTGGCCCATCGGCTGGCCACCGCGGCCGGGCGGCGCCTGGACGACGCCCGGCCCTGGGTGGACGCCCGACTGCCGGACGGCACCAGGCTGCACGCGGTGCTGCCGCCGATCGCGGCTGGCTGCACCCACATCTCGCTGCGGGTCTGCCGGCCTCGGCCGTTCACGCTCGACGAGCTGGTGGCGGGCGGGGCGCTGCCGCCGGAGGGCGCCGACCTGCTGGCCGGCATCGTGCGGGCCCGGCTGTCGCTGCTGGTCTCCGGTGGGACGGGCTCGGGCAAGACCACGCTGCTCGCGGCGCTGCTCGGCCTGGTCGGGCCGGACGAGCGGATCGTCGTCGCGGAGGACTCCGCCGAGCTGCGACCGGCCCATCCCCACGTGGTCCGGCTGCAGAGCAGACCGCCCAACCAGGAGGGCCTGGGCGAGTTCACCCTGCGGGACCTCGTCCGGCAGGCCCTGCGGATGCGGCCGGACCGGCTGGTGATCGGAGAGGTCCGCGGGGCCGAGGTGTCGGACCTGCTGGCCGCGCTCAACACCGGGCACGAGGGCGGCTGCGGCACCGTCCACGCCAACACGGCGGCGGACGTGCCGGTCCGGCTGGAGGCGCTGGGCTCGCTCGCCGGGCTCGACCGGCCGGCGCTGCACAGCCAACTGCGGGCCGCGCTCGACGTGGTGGTGCACCTGGGCCGGGATCCGGGCTCGGGCCGCCGCCGGGTGGCGGAGATCCACACGTTGGCCGGGGACCGCGACGGGCTGGCCGTGACCACGGCGGCGGTGGCCTTTCCGGCGACGGGCGGCCTGGTGCCCGGGGCGGGCTGGGAACGGCTCGTCGGCTTGCTAGCGGCGCGCGGGGTGGCGCTCGGAGTGTCGCCCGGGGTGGGGCCGTTGTGAGCGCGGTGAGGATCGCGGCAGCACTGTCGGCAGGCGAGGCGGCGCGGGAGTTGCGGTTGGTGGAGCTCGGGTTCGTGGTGCTGCTGACCGGATGCGCGGTGGCCGCGCTGGCACTGCTCGGGACCTGGGGCAGGAAGGGGCGATGACATGGACGGTGGTGGTGTGATGCGGAGTCAACTTGCGCTTTGCTGGACGGCGGTGTTGTTCCTGCTGGCGGCCGCCGCGTGGCGGGCCGTGCAGGAGCAGCTGCCGGGCGGGCGGCGTTCCAGACTGGTGCTGGCGGGCAGCGGGCCTCCGGTGGGTGGGCCGGGCCCGGAGGCGGCGGGGCGTGCGAGGGCCTGGCTCCCGGAGCTGCGGGCGCCCGAACTGCTGCTGCTGCCGGTGGGGTTGGCCGCCGGGCAGGCCGTCTCCTCGCCGGTGCCGGTACTCGCGACCGTGCTGGCCGTCCTGCCGCTGCGAAAGTGGCGACTGCGGCGGCGCATGGCGGCGGAGGCCGGGCGGCGGGCCGCGGCCGTGGTGGAGCTCTGCGCCGCGCTGGCCGGTGAGTTGCGCGGCGGCTCGACGCCGGAGAGGGCACTGCACCTGGTCACGGCCCGGCTCGCCGCGGACCCGGATGGGCTGCGCCGGCTCGGCGAGGAGCCGGTGGCCCGGCTGGCGGCGGGCCGCTACGGCGGGGACGTCCCCGCCGCGTTCCAGCTGCTGGCCGAACTGCCGGGCGGCAGCGGGGCGGTGGCCATCGCGGCCTGCTGGCGAGTCGCCTCCGACGGTGGGTCGGGGCTGGCCGCCGCACTGGACCGGGTGGCGGAGGCGCTGCGCGGTGAGCGGGCGCTGGCGGAGGAGATCGCCGGGGAACTGGCCGGGCCGCGGACGACGATCGCCGTCCTGGCCGCCCTACCGGGCGTGGGGCTGCTGCTGGGCGGCGCACTCGGGGCCCGTCCGCTGGACGTCCTGCTGCACACGTCGGCCGGGCTGGGCTGCCTCGTGGCGGGCGCGGCCCTGGAGGGGCTGGGTGTGCTTTGGACGGCCCGCATCGTCCGGGCGGCGGCCCGGGGAGCGCTGGAGCCTCCTCGGGGGTCCGGGGGCGCTGCTCAGGCTCCGGGGGCGAGGGAGCGCCGCGGCGGGCGTCGAGGCCTCATGTGGGCGCGGGCGCTCGGCGGGGGAGCGGGGGCGGGGTGATGTGGGGCTTCGAGTGGGCGGTGGCCGGGCTTGCTGTGGTGGCGGCAGCGGCGACCGTGGTGGCGCCGGTGCGGGGCAGGGCCAGGCGGCGGGCGTCCGCCTGGGCGTGGGAGCGGGAGGAGGCGCGGAAGCGAACACAGCCGAGAGGTCCGCGTGTTGGGACCTGGCGGCGCGTGGCGCCGGCGGTCGGCGCCGGGCTGGCGGTGGCGGTGTTGCTCGGTGGCGGTGCCGGGGCGGTCGCCGGGGTGCTGACGGCGGTGGGCGCCCATCGGTGGTCGGCCCGGGCACGGTCGCCGGCGGACCGTCGGGCGGCCCGGGAGAACGACTTGCTGACCAGGCAACTCCCGCTGGGTGCGGAGCTGTTGGCAGCCTGTCTCGGGTCGGCGGCGCTGCCCTCGGCGGCGGTGTCGGCGGTGGGTCGGAGCGTGGGCGCGCCGCTGGGGCCGCGGCTGGCGGCGATCGGGGCCGAACTGGCCCTGGGCGCGCCGCCGGAACTGTGCTGGACCCGGCTGGGCGAACAGCATCCCGCGCTGGCCCCGCTGGCGCGCTGCCTGGTCCGGACGAGCCTCGGTGGAGCCCCCGCGGCCGGTCCGCTGATCGGGCTGGCCCAGGAACAGCGGACGGCCGCCGTCCGCGCGGCCCACGCGAGGGTCCGCCGGGCCGCGGTGCTCGCCACCGCACCGCTGGGGCTCTGCTTCCTCCCGGCCTTCGTCCTGATCGGGGTGGTGCCGGTGGTGGTCGGCCTCACCAGCCGTTTCGCCCAGTCCATGTGAATGAACGCCGGCTCCGGATCGGCCGGGGTCGCGGAAGAGATCGGACAGGAGACATCGATGACCGCAGTGATCGCGATCAGGCCCGACACCGGGCGCCCGCTCCGGCAGTTGCTGGGGGCGTGGCGGCGGAAGAGCCGTTGGGCGGCCGGCCGGGCCCGCTGGCTGGCCCGCCGCCGGCGCCGGTCGGACGCCGGGATGACCACGGCCGAGTACGCCGTCGGAACGCTGGGCGCCTGCGCCCTCGCGGCCGGGCTGTACAAGGTGGTGACCAGCGCGACCATCACCGGGGCGCTGACCGAGATGCTGGAACGCGCGCTCCATGCCACGTAGGACGGCGAGCGGCGGCGCTCGGCCGTGGTCGCTGCGGCCGGTCCGACGCGGCGACGGCGGTTTCGCCACGGCGGAGACGGCGGTGGCCTTGCCCGCGCTCGTCCTGCTCGCGGCGATGCTGATCTGGGGTGTGCTCGCGGCGGCCGCGCAGATTCACTGCGTGGACGCGGCCAGGATCGGCGCCAGGGCGGCCGCGCGCGGTGAGGCGGACGCCGCCGGACTCGCCCGCGCGGCCGCCCCGCCGGGGGCGGAGGTCCGGGTCGCGGTCGCGGCGGACACGGTGCGGGTCGACGTGGACGCGCCGTGCGCGGCGCCCGGGAAGCTCGGCGGTCTGCTCGCGGTGCGGCTCGGCGCGCGGGCGGTGGCGCAGCGGGAGGACGTGTTGGGGAGTGGTTCGGGAGGAGGTGGTGGCGCGTGGCCTTCCTGAGGGGCCCTCGGCGGGCGGTGGGGAGGCTGGGGCGGGCCCGTACCGCTCGAGCCGCCGCGGTGGGCGGGCGCGGGCCGGATGCGGGCTCGGCGACGGTGTGGTTGCTCGCGCTGGCGATGCTGGGCACGGCGGTGTTCGCCGCGACGATCGCGGTCGGTGCGGTGGTCGCCGCCCGGCACAGGGCCGAGTCCGCCGCCGACCTGGCGGCCCTCGCGGCGGCGGACCGGCTGCTGCTGGAGCCGGACGGCGGCTGTGGTCGGGCCGCCGGGATCGCCGCCGCACAGGGTGCCGGCCTGGTGTCCTGCTCGGTGGACCGGTCGGCGGACGCCGTCGAGGTGGTCGCCGAGGTGGCGGTCGGCGGGCTCCCGGTGCACCTGCCGGTCGGCCCGGCGCGGGCGAGGGCCCGGGCCGGACCGGTACGGGCCCCGGTCACCGCGGCCGAGGACGGCCTCGGCGACGCCCCGGGCGGCGCGGCGGCGGTCTCATGAACCGCTCGGCGCCCCGCCCTCCGGGCCCGGCCCGGACTCCGCGCCCTCGGGGCCCGGTTCGGACCCCGCCGCCTCGCGGCTCGTTCTGGACCCCGCGCCCTCCGGGCCCGGCCCGGACTCCGCGCCCTCGGGGCCGGGGCGGGGCCCCGTGCCCTCGGGGCTCGGCCCGGACCCAGCGTCAGGTGCCCCGGCCAGCAGGACATCCAGCAGCAGGACGGCGGCCGCCTTGTCCAGCGGGTCGTTCCCGTTGCCGCACTTGGGTGACTGGACGCAGGACGGGCAGCCGCGCTCGCACTCGCAGGAGGCGATCGCCGCCCGGGTGGCGGTGAGCCACTCGACGGCCCGCTGGAAGCCGCGTTCGGCGAAGCCGGCCCCGCCCGGGTGGCCGTCGTAGACGAACACGGTGGGCAGCCCGGTGTCGGGGTGCAGCGGGACGGAGACGCCGCCGATGTCCCACCGGTCGCAGGTGGCGAACAGCGGCAGCAGGCCGATCGAGGCGTGCTCGGCGGCGTGGGCGGCACCGGGCAGCTGGTCGAGCGGGAGGTCCGCGTCGAGCAGCTGGTCCTCGGTGACGGACCACCAGACCGCGCGGGTGCGCAGCGTGCGGGGCGGGAGGTCGAGCTTGCTCTCGCCCATGATCTCCCCGGTGGAGATCCGCTTTCGGAGGTAGCCGACCACCTGGTTGACCACCTCCACCGAGCCGAAGCTGAGCCGACCCTCGCCCCAGGGGACGGTGGTGTCGGTGTCGAGGACGGAGATGGAGGTGATGTCGCGGGCGGAGGTGGTGTACGGCGGATCGGCCGGTTCGACCAGGGCGACCGAGTTCTCCAGGTCTAGCTCCCGGACCAGGTAGGTGCGGCCCTGGTGGAGGTGGACGGCCCCGGTGTGGACGGTGGTGTGGGCGGCCGCCGCGTCCACCGTGCCGAGCAGTCGGCCGGTGTCGGCCTCGACGATCTGCACCGGGCTGCCGCCGCTGCCGCGCAGATCGACGGCGTCGGCGGCGCGTTCCCGGCGGGTCCAGTACCAGGAGCCGTCGGCGCGCCGGCGCAGCAGGCCGCGCCGTTCCAGCACCGGCAGCAGCGGCGCGGTGGAGCGGCCGAACAGCTCAAGGTCGGCGTCGGTGAGCGGCAGTTCGGCGGCGGCCGCGCACAGGTGCGGGGCGAGCACGTGCGGGTTGTCGGGGTCGAGCACGGTGGCCTCGACGGGTGCGGCGAACAGCGCCTCCGGGTGGTGCACCAGGTAGGTGTCCAGCGGGTCGTCCCGGGCGATCAGGACGGCAAGCGCGCCCTGGGCCTCGCGGCCCGCCCGGCCCGCCTGCTGCCAGAGCGAGGCGCGGGTGCCGGGGTAGCCGGCCATCAGGACAGCGTCGAGGCCGGAGATGTCGACGCCGAGTTCGAGAGCGGAGGTGGAGGCGAGTCCCAGCAGCCGGCCGGAGTGCAGGGCGCGCTCCAGGGCCCGGCGTTCGTCGGCGAGGTATCCGCCGCGGTAGGCGGCCACCCGCTCGGCGAGCGGTCGGCCGAGCTGGTCCTGGGCCTGGAGGGCGACGAGTTCGGCGGCGCGGCGGGAGCGGACGAACACGACGGTCCGGGTCTGCCGCTCGACCAGGTCGGTCAGCAGGTGCGCGGCCTCGGCGGTGGCGGTGCGGCGCACCGGGGCGCCGTGCTCGCCGACGTTCTCGGTCAGCGGCGGCTCCCAGAGGCCGAAGACCATCGGCCCGCGCGGCGAGGCGTCCTCGGTGACGGCCACGGCGGGCAGGCCGGTCAGGCGCCGGGCGGTCGCGGCGGGGTCGGCGGTGGTGGCGGAGGCGAGCAGGAAGGTGGGTGACGAACCGTAACGGGCGCAGATCCGGCGCAGCCGCCGCAGCACCTGGGCGACGTGCGAGCCGAACACGCCCCGGTAGCTGTGGCACTCGTCGACGACCACGTAGCGCAGCACCTTGAGGAAGGAGGACCAGCGGGCGTGCGCGGGCAGGATGCCCCGGTGCAGCATGTCCGGGTTGGTGAGCACGTAGGAGGCGTACTGGCGGACCCACTCGCGCTCCTCGGGCGGGGTGTCGCCGTCGTACAGCGCGGCCCGGACCCTCGGCGGGGCGAGTTCGGCGGCGCGGCGACGCTGGTCGGCGGCGAGCGCTTTGGTCGGGGCCAGGTAGAGCGCGGTGGCGCCGCGGCCGTTGCGGGCCTCGGTGCCCTCCAGCAGGTCGCTGAGCACCGGCGCCAGATAGCCCAACGACTTGCCCGAGGCGGTGCCTGTGGCGATCACCACAGTCTGGCCGCTTTTGGCCAGGTTCATCGCTTCTGCCTGGTGCGCCCAGGGCTGCTCCACCCCGACGGCGAGCGCTGCGGCCACGATCTCCGGTCGGATCGACTCGGGCCACGGTGAATAACGTGCAGGTCGGGCGGGAAGGTGCTCCATATGGGTGAGCCGGTCGGATCGCCCCCGACTGGTGGACAGGGTCGTGAGCAGTGCCTCGGGCAGGCTGTGTCGGGGCGGCATGAGGACCCAGTGTGTCACCGGCGTGACGCAGAATCGTCGTAAGCCATCGTGCGGGCATGGTCGCAGGTGGTTGAATGTGGCCGTGACGGCCGTACGGCCGTGGGTCGCAGCGCTGAGGCTTGCCACGCGTTTGGCTTGGCGCGCCCGGGCTCGCGACCATGCGGTGGCGGCCGTCCGGCCGAGGATCGCACATGACGTAGCAAGGCAAGGTGCTGGAGGTTCCGTGGACCTGTCCCTGTCGACCCGCGCAGTCGGCGATCGTACGGTCGTCGAGGTTGGCGGCGAGATCGATGTGTACACCGCCCCGAAGCTGCGGGAGCAGCTGGTCGAGCTCGTCAACGACGGCAAGTACCACCTCGTCGTCGACATGGAGGGCGTTGACTTCCTCGACTCGACCGGCCTGGGTGTGCTGGTCGGCGGTCTGAAGCGGGTGCGCGCCCACGAGGGCTCGCTGCGCCTCGTCTGCAACCAGGAGCGCATCCTCAAGATTTTCCGGATCACCGGCCTGACCAAGGTCTTCCCGATCCACACCTCGGTGGAGGACGCGGTCCAGGCGACCGACTGACGCGTCCGGGCCGGTCCCAGCGGCCGGCCCGCCCGTTCCACGCGTCCGGGGCGCTGGGGCCCGCACGGGGCCCCGGTGCTTCCCGGCCGCTCAGGGGCCGACCCGTCCGGCCCACCGGGGCCGTACCTCCGGCCCCCGTCGGAGCACCCCGAAGGGGAGATATGGCAACCGTCGAACTTCGATTCAGCGCGCTTCCCGAGCACGTGCGGACGGCCCGCTTGGTCGCCGCGGCCGTCGCCAGACGGGCCGGGGTCGACGAGTCGGTGCTCGACGAGGTACGGCTCGCGGTCGGTGAGGCGTGCTCCCGCGCGGTCGGTCTGCATCAGCGCGGTGGCATCGGCGGCACGGTCCGGGTCGCGCTGACCGATCAGGAGAAGCGTTTCCTCATCGAGGTCGAGGACGAAGCCGGCCCTGCGGCCGTCCCGGCCGCCGGCGCCGACGAGGGCGGCGACCCGGACGAGGACACCCTGGGCCTCGCCGTGATCACCGGCCTGGTCGAGGACCTGGAGGTCGCCAACGGCGCCGGTGGTGCTGTGATCCGGATGAGCTGGCCGGTCCCGGTCGCCTCCGTCGCCGTCTGACGGCCCGCGCCGCTCCCGGTACCCCGGTCCCAACTCCTGGGATCCCGTTGACAAATTGTTGAGCCTGGCGGTTCGCTGCTTCCGGCACGGCCGGGTCCGATCGCTGATCGGACCTGTCGCGGAAGAGGAAGCACATGCGGATTCGCATCCTGTGGCCGGCCGGTCAGGCCACCGCCACGCTGTGGGCCACGCCCACAACCGAGGCGCTCTGGGCCGAGCTGCCGATCGAATCGACGGCGAGCACCTGGGGCGAGGAGGTCTACTTCGGCACGCCCGTCAGCGTGCCGCGCGAGGACGGTGCCCGGCAGGTGGTCGAGCCGGGCACGGTCGCGTTCTGGACTGACGGCGACAGCCTCGCCCTGCCGTACGGGCCGACGCCGATCTCGCGCGACGGCGAGTGCCGACTGGCCAGCCGCTGCAACGTCCTCGGCGCGCTCGACGGGGACGCCCAGGTGCTGGGCACCGTCCGGCCGGGCGATCCGATCCGGGTCGAGCGGGCCTGAGCGGCGGCCGGGGGCGGGAGCGGGAGCGTGGGTCGGGAGCCCGGGGCAGCCGACCGGGGCTGAGCAGCCGGGAACCGGGGCTCGGACGGCGGACGTGTAGGTTCGACGACCGAAGACGACCGAAACCGAAAGGCTTCTCCCGGTGAACAAGCGATTGCTGGCCGTACCCGCCCTCGGCGTGCTGCTCGCGTTCGGCGCCGTCGGCTGCGGCGGCGACGACAACAGCAAGCAGCTGGAATCCTGGGCGTCGAACGTCTGCGGCGCGGCCAAGGACCCGATCGCCCAGGCGCAGTCCGCGCTCGCCGACACCGGTCAGGTGAAGACCGGCGAGTCCCCGGCCGACCTGCAGAAGCGGCTCTCGACGGACATCGGGCGGCTGGCCAAGACCAACCAGGACATCGCGAGCGCCATCGACGCGGCCGGCGCGCCCAAGGTGGACAACGGTGCGGCCCTGCAGAAGGACACCGTCGACGAGCTGAAGAAGGCCGCTGACGGCTACCAGGACGTCCAGAAGAAGCTGGACGCGCTGCCCAACAACGACCAGGCGAAGTTCGCCGACGGGCTGCGCAGCGTGGCCGACCAGGTACAGCAGCTGGCCTCGCTGTCCACCCAGGCGCAGAGCAAGCTGCAGCGCGGCGAGCTCGGCGCCGCGATGGCCAAGCAGGACGGCTGCAAGCCCAGCCAGGCCACCCCGGGCGCCGGTGCGAACGGCAGCGCCAGTGGCTCCCCGGCCGCCGGGGGCGCGAGCGCGACCCCGGGCGCCGGAGCGTCCGCCACGCCCGGCGCCCCCAACGGCACCCCCACGCCCGGCGCAACGGACAGCGCGAGCCCAGCGGCCACCCCCTCCGCGGGCGCCGGCACCACCCCGGCGGCCGCCCCGTCCACCCCGGCCCCCAGCGCGAGCTGACCGAGGACGGGGAGTAGGGGCAGTAACCGCGAGGGCCGCTCGCGGGAGCGGCCCTCCGGCCCCGGCCGCCGTGTCTGCCGAGGGGCGCAGGCCGGCCTCGGATTCGGGCGGGCGCGCCCCGGGTGGGCTGGTGGGGCGGGGGCGGCGTGGGGCGGGGGACAATGGCGGGGTGATCAGTAGCCCCGTTCTCGACCCGACCCGTCTGGCCAAGCTGCGCGAGGCGCTGCTGGCCGCATCGTTCACCGCTGACGGGTGCCTGGACCTGTTGGGCCCCACCGGATACGCGGCATTGGCCCGTAGCGAGGCCGTCCCGGCACTGCGTGCGACCCGGGGCGGCAGCCCGCTGGAGACCCTGGTACGGCTGTTCCTGCTGCAGCAGCCGGTGCCGTACCAGGCGGCCGCCGCCGCGCTGCCGGTGGAGGACTGCCTGGCGGACGGCTGGCTGCGCTCCGACGGGGACCTGGTGCGGGCCACGGTGGACGTCCGCCCGTACGCCAACGAGGTGGCCGGGATGCCCAGTTCGGATGCATGGGTGGTCTCCGACCTGGGCTGCGCGGTGGGTGGCGCAGGTGGCATCGGCTCCGGGGAGACGGCCCACGGGGTGGCCCGCAAGGACCTGGTGCTGGGAGTCGGCGGCGCGTCCACGACGCTGGCCAACATCACCGTGCGCCGCCCCGTCCGGGCCGCGCTGGACCTCGGTTCGGGCTCGGGCGTGCAGGCGCTGCACGCGGCCCGGCACGCCCAGAAGGTCGTCGCCACCGATCTCAACCCGCGCGCGCTGCGGTTCACCGAGCTGACCCTCGCGCTGTCCGGTTTCGACAACACCGAGACGGCCGCCGGGAGCCTCTTCGAGCCGGTCGGGGAGCGGAAGTTCGACCTGATCGTCTCCAACCCGCCGTTCGTCATCTCGCCGGCCGGCCGGTTCACCTACCGCGACGGCGGCATGGCCGGGGACGACCTGTGCCGCAACCTGGTGCGCTCGGCCGCCGAGCACCTGGAGCCGGGCGGCTACTGCCAGTTGCTCGCCAACTGGCAGCACGTCAGGGGCGAGGACTGGCACGAGCGGCTGGCCGGCTGGGTGGCGGGCACCGGGCTGGACGCCTGGATCGTCCAGCGCGAGGTCCAGGACGTGGCCCAGTACGCCGAGTTGTGGCTGCGCGACGGCGGCGACCACCGCGGCCCCGGCGGCGACTACCAGGCCCGGTACGGCGAGTGGCTGGACGCCTTCGAGGCGGGCCGGGTCGAGGGCATCGGCATGGGCTGGATCACCCTGCGGGCGAGCGGCGCCGAGCGTCCGACCGTGCGGGTGGAGGAGTGGCCGCACCCGGTGGAGCAGCCGCTCGGCCCGCACATCGAGGAGTGGTTCGACCGGCAGGATTTCCTGCGCTCGCACGACGACGCGGGCCTGCTCGCGGCCCGCTACGTGCTGGCCGACGAGGTGGTCCAGGAGCAGGTCGGCGCGCCGGGGGCGGAGGACCCGGAGCACGTGATCCTGCGTCACAACCGGGGCATGCGGCGGGCCACCAAGGTGGACACCGTGGGTGCCGGCTTCGTCGGGGTCTGCGACGGGTCGCTGGCGGCGGGCGAGATCGTGGACGCCATCGCGCAGCTGCTGGGCGAGGACCGGGTGGTCCTGAGGGACCGGGTGCCGGCGTCGCTGCGGCTGCTGACCGAGCAGGGGTTCATCAACCCCGTTCGGTGACCTCCGTTCGGTGACCCGCTTTCGGTGACCTCCGTTCGGTGACCCGCTTTCGGTGACCTCCGTTCGGTGACCCGCTTTCGGTGACCTCCGTTCGGTGACCCGCTTTCGGTGACCGCTTCGGTGGCCTCGGTCCGGCGGCCCCCGTCCGGCCCCTGCCCGGGCCCCGTCCGGTGGAACGCTTCGCGGACGACCCCCGGTTCACCCGCCCGTACCCTCCGGTTCGTCCGGCGGCCCCCGGGCGGCCGTGCACCGTTGGTCCGGCGCTGTGAGGCTCTCCGTCCACAGGCTGTGGACAGAGCTGGGGAGCCGGGGGCCAGGGGTGGACACGACGACGGCGACGGTGGGCGGGCTGGTGTTCGCCCTCTTCGGTGGTGTGCTGCTGCTCTGGTGCGCCGCCGAAGTGCGCCTTCGCCGCCGGGTGCGCCGACGGGGGGTGCCGGCCGTGGCCACCGTCGTCACCGAGAACGAGGTGCACGGGCAGCTGGACAGCGCGCCGCTGCTCTCCTTCTCCGTGCTGCCCCCGGCCGCCGAGGGGCCCGGCGGTGGCCGGATCGCGGAGCTGGTGCTCACCCGTCCGCGCGGGCACACCCCGCTGCGCCGTCCGGAGCGCTTCGCGCCCGGCGCCTCGGTGCGGGTCTGCTACGACCCCGACCGGCCCTGCCGGGCCGTGCTGGCGGTGGGGGAGGTCAGCCGGGCGGTGGTCACCGACCTGCTGTGGAGCGCCCTGGGCGTGTGCTGCCTGGCGGCGGGCGCCGGACTGCTGGCCGCGGCCGGCCGCTGAGGTCGCAGCGGCAGCCGTACCGGACGGTTCAGCCGTACCGGACGGTCCAGCCGTACTGAACGCATCAGCCGTACCTGCCGTACCGAACGCCTCAGCCGCACCGGCCATGCCGGTGACCCTGGCGCGATCCGGGAAGCGCAATACCGGAAGTGCGGCGATTTTTCCGTTGACAGATCTTGAAATCCGTCATTCCATCCTCCGGAACCTGCCGAAGCCCCCCTCCACGGGGCGCGAACCTCCGTCATCGGGTTACCGTTCGAGTGGCGTCGGTGAGCCCGGCAAGTGAAAACGCGGGATCCGTCCGTTTGACAAGGGTGGCCGGGGTACGGTCACACTCCGCTGGTGGGGTGTCGTTCAGCGGCAGCCCGGGACGGTGGAGGGGTCGGGCGGAGCGCAGCCCGTGCTGCCAGCGCCGACCAGCCACATAAGGACCGGGAGAGAAGAGCGAAGGTGTCCCCGAGCAGCGAGACCGCGCACGGACAGCGACTCGTCATTGTCGAGTCGCCGGCCAAGGCGAAGACGATCAAGGGCTACCTGGGCCCCGGCTACATCGTCGAGGCGAGCGTCGGGCACATTCGCGACCTGCCCAGCACCGCAGCCGAGGTGCCGGACAAGTACACCGGCGAGGTGCGCCGCCTCGGGGTGGACGTCGACCACGACTTCGCACCCATCTACGTGGTCAACGCGGACAAGAAGTCCCAGGTCAGCAAGTTGAAGTCACTGCTCGCGGAGTCCGACGAGCTCTTCCTCGCCACCGATGAGGACCGCGAGGGCGAGGCCATCGCGTGGCACCTCCAGCAGGTGCTCAAGCCCAAGGTGCCGGTGCACCGGATGGTGTTCCACGAGATCACCAAGTCGGCGATCCAGGAGGCCGTGGCCAACCCGCGCGAGCTCAACCAGCGCCTGGTCGACGCCCAGGAGACCCGCCGCATCCTCGACCGGCTGTACGGCTTCGAGGTCTCGCCGGTGCTGTGGAAGAAGGTCATGCCGAAGCTGTCGGCGGGCCGGGTGCAGTCCGTCGCCACCCGTCTGGTGGTCGAGCGCGAGCGCGAGCGGATGGCGTTCCGCACCGCCTCGTACTGGGACCTGGTCGGCACCTTCGGCACCGGCCGCACCCCGGCCGACTCCGCCAACCCGGAGACCTTCGGCGCCCGGCTGGCCTCGGTGGACGGCAAGCGGATCGCCAGCGGCCGCGACTTCGGCTCGGACGGCCGACTGAAGGCCGGCAGCACCAACACCCTGCACCTGGACGAGCAGGCCGCCCGCCAGCTGGCCGCCGCCCTGGCGCAGACCGCGTTCAGCGTCCGCAGCGTCGAGTCCAAGCCCTACCGCCGCTCGCCGTACGCGCCGTTCCGCACCACCACGCTCCAGCAGGAGGCCAGCCGCAAGCTGGGCTTCGGCGCCAAGCGGACCATGCAGGTGGCTCAGAAGCTGTACGAGAACGGCTTCATCACCTATATGCGCACCGACTCCACCACGCTGTCGGACACCGCGATCGCCGCCGCCCGCGCGCAGGTCACCCAGCTCTACGGCGCCGACTACCTGCCGGACGCCCCGCGCACCTACGCCAGCAAGGTCAAGAACGCCCAGGAGGCGCACGAGGCCGTCCGCCCCTCCGGCGACCGCTTCCGCACGCCCGCCGAGACCGGCCTGACCGGCGACGACTTCAAGCTGTACGAGCTGATCTGGATGCGCACCGTCGCCTCCCAGATGAAGGACGCGGTCGGCCAGTCCGTCACCGTCCGGGTCGGCGGCGCCTCCGCCGACGGCCGGGACGTCGAGTTTTCCGCCTCCGGCAAGATCATTACCTTCCACGGCTTCCTGAAGGCCTACGTCGAGGGCGCCGACGACCCGAACGCCGAGCTCGACGACCGTGAGCGCCGGCTGCCGCAGGTCGCCCAGGGCGACCCGCTGGCCGCCGAGCGGATCACCCCGGAGGGCCACGCCACCAAGCCGCCGGCCCGCTACACCGAGGCCTCGCTGGTCAAGGAGCTAGAGGACCGGGAGATCGGCCGCCCCTCCACCTACGCGTCGATCATCGACACGATCATCCAGCGCCGGTACGTGTTCAAGAAGGGCACGGCGCTCGTCCCGTCCTTCCTCTCCTTCGCCGTGGTCAACCTGCTGGAGAAGCACTTCGGCCGGCTCGTCGACTACGACTTCACCGCCAAGATGGAGGACGACCTCGACCGGATCGCCGCCGGTGAGGCGCAGTCCGTGCCGTGGCTGAAGCGCTTCTACTTCGGCGAGGGCGAGGGCCATGTCGCGGGCGGCGCCGCCGAGGCCGGCAACGGTGACGGCGACCACCTGGGCGGCCTGAAGGAGCTGGTCACCGACCTCGGTGCGATCGACGCCCGGGAGATCAGCTCGTTCAAGGTCAGCGACGACATCACCCTGCGGGTCGGCCGCTACGGCCCGTACGTCGAGCGCGCCTCCGCCGTCGAGGGCGAGCCCGGCCAGCGCGCCGACATCCCGGACGAGCTGCCGCCGGACGAGCTGACCGTCGAGCTGGCCGAGGAGCTGCTGGCCAAGCCCAGCGGTGACTTCGAGCTCGGCCCGGACCCGGTCAGCGGCAACATGCTGGTCGCCAAGGACGGCCGCTACGGCCCCTACGTGACCGAGATCCTGCCCGAGGGCACGCCCAAGACCGGCAAGAACGCGGTCAAGCCGCGCACCGCCTCGCTGTTCAAGTCGATGTCGTTGGACAGCGTCACCCTGGAGGACGCGCTGCGGCTGCTCTCGCTGCCGCGCGTGGTCGGCACCGACGCCGAGGGCGCGGAGATCACCGCGCAGAACGGCCGCTACGGCCCGTACCTCAAGCGCGGCACCGACTCGCGTTCGCTCACCAGCGAGGACCAGCTCTTCACGATCACCCTCGACGAGGCGCTGGCGATCTACGCCCAGCCCAAGCAGCGCGGCCGGGCGGCCGCCGCGCCGCCGCTCAAGGAGCTGGGCACCGACCCGGTCAGCGAGCGCCCGGTGGTGGTCAAGGACGGCCGCTTCGGCCCGTACGTGACCGACGGCGAGACCAACGCCACGCTGCGCAAGGATGACGACGTCGAGACCATCACGCCGGAGCGCGGCTACGAGCTGCTCGCCGAGAAGCGGGCGCGCGGGCCGGTGAAGAAGGCGGCGAAGAAGGCCCCGGCCAAGAAGGCGGCGGCCAAGAAGACCACCACCACCAAGACGGCGGCGACCAAGACCGCCGCCAAGAAGACGGCCGCGAAGAAGACCACCACCGCGACCAAGGCGGTGGCGAAGAAGACGGCCGCCAAGAAGACGGCCGCAAAGACCGCGGCCGGCGGGGCCGTAGCCGGCAAGACCGCCGCCACCGACGAGGGCTGATCCTCCGACAGCCCGCCGAGAGCGGAATCGGGCCCGCGCCCCCACCCCGGGGCGCGGGCCCGAGGTCTGTGCGGGGATCGTCACAGGCCGGTGATGACCGGGGTCCGGAACGCCGTTCGTCTCAATCCGGCAAAGCCCAGCCCGCTACGCTGACCGTATGACGAGCGAGGAGCAGCCCACCCCCAGCGCCGCCCCGGCTGCCGGAGCCACTGTGGCCGACCTGTCCGAGGTCGCGCCCGCCGGAACCCCCGTGGACCGGGCCCGGGCGCTGCTGCGGACCCGCCCCTACCGGCGCCTGTGGACCACCCAGCTGATCGGCGGCACTGCCGACCGGCTCGGCCTGCTGGTGCTGCTCGCGCTCACCGTGATCGCGGCCGCCCAGGGCGGCCAGCTCGGCGACCTGCCGCGCGGCCTCGCCTTCGCCACCGCCGCCGTCCTCGCCGTCCGGGTGGCGGCCACCGGGCTGGTCGGCGTGGCGCTGCTGGAACCGCTGCACCGGCTGGTCGCCGGGAAGCTCGACCGGCGCTGGACGCTGTTCGGCGCCGACGCGCTGCGCGCCCTGCTGGTCGGCCTCGCGCCCTGGTGGACGGTCTGGCTGAGCTCCGGACCGCGACCCTCCGGCGCCGCCACCTACGTGCTGCTCGCCACCGTGTTCCTCACCGGCGCGGTCGAGCGGGTCTGGGGGATCGCCAAGGCCGCCGTCGTCCCCGGCCTGCTGCCGCCGGCCAGTCCGTACGTGCCCGCCGCGGAGCAGCGGCCGACCGTCGCCAACCTGGACACCGTCCGCAGCATCGACCGCTTCACCGGCTGGGTCAGCGTGCCGCTCGCGGCCGTCGGCGTGGTCGCCTTCACCCTGCTCAACAACATCGGTGCTGCGCTCGGCTCGGACTGGCTGCGCGCCCACCAGCTGACCTTCGCCGCGCTCGGCGCGGCCGGCCTGTTCGCCGCCTCGGCCGCCCGCGGCTACCTCCAGCAGCTGCCCGGCGGCCCGGTGGCGGTCGCCCCGCACTCGCCGCTGACCGGCCTGCGCGCCCCGACCGACGCCACGCCCGGCCCCGCGCTGAGCAAGGGCCGCACCGGCAGCGCCCCGTACTTCACCTTCGCCGTCGCGGCCGGGTTCGCCTCGATGGCCGGTGTCGCCGCGCTGGCGCTGCTCACCGCCGCCGAGCACCGGGCCGGGCCGATCGGCTACGGCCTGATCGTGCTCGCCGCGGCCGGCGCCCCCGCGCTGGGCGCCCGGCTCACCCGGGCCGCCCTGCCCTCGCTCTCCCGCCGCCGACTGCTCGCGCTGGCGCTGCTCACCGAGGGTGTCGCGCTGATCCTGGCCGGGCTGGTGCTGGACTTCGTGCTGGTCCTGCTGCTCACCGTGCTGGCCGGCCTGGCCGCCGGGCTCGTCATCTCGGCCGGGCGCACCCTGCTCGCCCAGGAGGTCGAGGAGGCCCGGCTGCCGAAGGTCACCGAGCACCTGTACGCGGTGCTGCGGGCCGTGGTCGCGGCCGCGCTGGTGGTCGTCCCGCTGATCGCCGCGGCTTACGGGGACGTCGAGTACGGCACCGTCGAGCCCGGCTCCTTCACCTTCATCCACGGCGGCGCGGCCCTCGCCGTTGCTACCTCGGGGCTGCTCACGCTGGTGCTCGCCGCCGTCGTGCTGCTGCGCACCGACGACCGGCGCGGCACCGCTCCGTTCGCCCGGGACCTGGTGGACGCGGTGCGCGGCGGCGGCGGCCCGGTGCCGCACCGGGGCGCGGGCACCGGCTTCTTCATCGCCCTGGAAGGCGGCGACGGCGCCGGCAAGTCCACCCAGGCCCAGGCGCTCGCCGAGTGGATCCGCGGCAAGGGGCACGAGGTCGTGCTCACCCGCGAGCCCGGCGGCAGCCCGGTCGGGCAGCGGCTGCGCGGCCTGGTCCTGGACGTCGGCAACACCGGCCTGTCGCACCGCGCCGAGGCGCTGATCTACGCGGCCGACCGGGCCGAGCACGTCGAGAACGTCATCCGGCCGGCCCTCGCCCGCGGCGCCGTGGTCATCACCGACCGGTACATGGACTCCTCCATCGCCTACCAGGGCGCCGGGCGCGACCTGGCCGCCACCGAGGTCGCCCGGATCTCCCGCTGGGCCACCGGCGGGCTGCTGCCCGACCTGACCGTGGTGCTGGACGTCGACCCGACCAGGGCCCGGGAGCGCTTCACCGAGGCACTGGACCGGCTGGAGTCCGAGCCCACCGAGTTCCACCAGCGGGTCCGGGCCGGCTTCCTCGCCCTCGCGGCCGCCGACCCGGCGCGCTACCTGGTCGTGGACGGCAGCCAGGCCCCCGGCTTCGTCACCACCGCCATCCGGCACCGGCTGGACCGCGAGCTGCCGCTCTCCGAGCAGGAGAAGGCCGCTCGCGCCGAGCAGGAGCGGCTGGCGAAGGAGGAGGCCGAGCGGCGCGCCGCCGAGGAGGCCCGTCGTCGGGCTGAGGAGGAGGCCGCCGAGCGCAAGCGCCAGGAGGTGCTGGCGCAGCTGCGGGCCGAGCAGGCCGAGAAGGAGCGACTGGCCAAGGAGGAGGCCGAGCGGGCCGCCGCCGAGGCCCGACGCCGGGCGGAGGAGGAGGCCGAGCGCCGCGCGGCCGAGGAGGCCCGTCGGCGGGCGGAGGAGCAGGCTCGACTGGCCGCGGAGGCCGCCGAGCGCAAGCGGATCGCCGACGAGGCGGCCGCCCAGGTGCAGCTGCAGCGGCAGCGGGACCTGGCCCGCGAGGAGCAGCGGCGCCGGGCGGAGGAGGCGCTGCAGCGGGCCGAGGAGGCCCGGCTGGCGCAGGCCGCGGCGCTCGCGGCGGCTGCCGCCGCGGCGGAGACGGCTGCGGGGCGGACCGAAGGGCGGACCGAGGCCGGGGACGCGGCCACCACGGAGCTGCGGGCGGTTCGGGAGACGCCGGGGGAGGCCCCGGGTGCTTCGGGTGCCTCGCGGGGTGCTTCGGACGCGTCGGGTGCCTCTGCCGGGCTCGGCGACGAGGCGACGCGGGAGCTGTCGCTGCGGGACCGGCAGGCGGCGGCCGTTCAGGCTGCCGAGGCGGCCGACGCCACTGCCAAGCTGCCGGTGGTGCCGGCGGTGGACGAGACCGCGGTGCTGCCGGTGGTGCCGGCGGTGGACGAGACCGCGGCGCTGCCGAAGGTTCCCGCCGCGGATGAGACCGCGGTGCTGCCCCGGGTCGAGTGGGGCCGCCGTCCCGGCGAGCCGGTGGACGGCACGCGTGAGCTGCCGGTGGTCGACGGGCCGCAGGCGGGTGCCGGGCGGCCCGGCGCCGGACAGCCCGCCGTGGAGCGGCCCGGTGTTGGGCAGCCCGCCGTCGAGCAGCCCACGGCGGAGCGGCCCCGGCCGGAGTGGGCCGAGGAGACCCCGATGGACGACCTGCCGAGCCTGACCGACACCCTGCTCGGCTCGCGCGACGAGTGGGCCCGCTGGGAGCAGGGCGGTGGCCAGGGGCCGCAGGGCCCGCACGACGGCGAGAACCGGTGCGGCGGGGACGACCGGGGCGGGGACGGCGGCAAGGGCAAGGGTCGGCGCTGGGGTCGCCGGGGCTGAGCCCGTTTCGCAACGGATGGCGGGCGGCGTGGTCGGGGCAGTGGCTCTCGGCGGCGCCGCCCGTCGCCGTACGGGCGTGACCCGGACGGAGCAGTGGCTGTCGGGGCGGAGACGTATGCTCGACGGCGGGGAATCGGCGCCGGGAGCGCTGCCGTACGGAGCTTGGGAGCAGCAGTGGCCGTCTGGGACGACCTGGTGGGCCAGGAGCGGGTGGTCGAGCAGCTGACCGCCGCGGCCCGGGCGGCCGGGGCGACGGTCGAGGCCGGTCGCGGCGCCGCCCCGGGCCAGGGTGGGAACGCCTCCCTGATGACGCACGCCTGGCTGTTCACCGGCCCGCCCGGGGCCGGGCAGGTCACCGCCGCGCGCGCCTTCGCCGCCGCCCTGCAGTGCACCAGCCCCGACCTCGCGCTCGGCGGCACGCCCGGCTGCGGGTTCTGCGACGGCTGCCACACCGTGCTGGCCGGCAGCCACGCCGACGTCAAGTACGTGCGGACCGACGGCCTGTCCATCGGCGTCGGCGACATGCGCGACCTGGTGCTGCGCGCCTCCAGCTACCCGACCGGCGGCCGCTGGTCGGTGATCCTCGTCGACGCCGCCCACCGGCTCACCGAGGCCGCCGCGAACGCGCTGCTCAAGGGCGTGGAGGAGCCCTCCCCGCGCACCGTCTGGCTGCTCTGCGCCCCCTCCGTCCAGGACGTGCTGCCGACCATCCGCTCGCGCTGCCGCCTGCTCGTGCTGCGCACGCCCGCCGCCGAGGCCGTCGCCGACATGCTGGTCCGCCGGGACGGGGTCGAGCCGGAGGCCGCCCGGCTGGCCGCGCTCGCCGGGCAGGGCGACATCGAGCGCTCGCGCCGCCTCGCGGTGGACGAGCAGGCCCGCACCCGCCGCACCGAGGTGCTGCGGATCCCGCTGGAGGTCTCCGACATCGGCGGCTGCCTGGCCGCCGCCCAGCGCCTGGTCGACACCGCCAAGGCCGACGCCGAGGCGCTCGCCGAGACCCAGGACGCCAAGGAGACCGACGACCTGAAGGCCGCCTACGGCGCCGCCGAGGGCAGCAAGGCGCCGCGCGGCATGGCCGGGGCGGTCAAGGAGCTGGAGAAGCGGCAGAAGAGCCGCGCCACCCGCACCCGCCGGGAGACCCTCGGGGTCGCGCTGCTCGACCTGCTCGGCTTCTACCGGGACGTGCTGGCGATCCAGCTCGGCTCCACCGGCACGCTCGCCAACGAGGACCAGCGGCAGGCGCTGAACCGGGTCGCCCAGGCCGGGCCGGCGGAGAGCACGCTGCGACGGATCGAGGCGGTGCTCGCCTGCCGTACGGCGTTGGACCGCAACGTGGACCCGTTGCTGGCGGTCGAGGCGATGACGGTGGCGCTGCGGGCGGGCTGAGGCCGTTCCCTTCTCGCCGTTGGCCGCCGGTCCTCGCCGTTGGCCGCCGGTCCTCGCCGTGGGCCCTCCCGTCCTCGCCGTGGGCCTCCCGTCCTCCCCGTGGGCCGCCGGTCCTCGCCGTAGGCCGCCGGTCCTCGCCGTAGGCCGCCGGTCCTCGCCGTAGGCCTCCGGTCCCCCCGTAGGCCTCCCGGAGTCGGCCTGCCGTCCCACCTTCGAGTGAACGGGCGATACTCGCCGGGCACACCCGCGTGTGACAGTGCGCCCGTTGTGCACGCTGGGGGCCGACTGCGCCCCGGCCGTACCCCGGGCTCCCCCTGTGTCGGGGGCCCGCCGCCGGAGTGGTCGCCTCCCTGACGGCACCGGGTCCGGTCCGGCGCCGGCCCTCCTCCGAGGTGGTGCGTTCCGTGGTTCGTCCGCTCCTCGTCATTCCCCTGTTGGCCGCTGCCGTCGGCGGCATCTGGCTGGCGCGCGGCGCGCGCCAGCGCTGGCGCGACCTGCGCGCCGCCCAGACCTACGAACTGGCCGGCGACCGGTGGCCGATGTTGCTGCGGGCGGCGGGGGCGATGGTCTGCGGAGTGTGCGTCACCGCGTTGACGCTGCTCACCGCGCTCGGTGCCTTCGGCGGCCTCAGCCGGGGCAGGCAGGAGGCGGATCGGACGGAGTCGGCCGTGGACGCCGCCGCGGCGGGGGCCTGGGCGGGTTCCGGCGCCGGTTCGGCTGTCCGGCAGCCGGCGGCACCGCCGACGCCGACCGAGTCGGCCACCGCTGCGCCTGCCGTTGCCTCCGCTGCCACGACGCCCGCTGTGGTCAGCCGCTTCGACAGCGTCGGGCACCCGGGAGGCGGCGAGCTGCTGCAGTCCGCCGTGCTCGGCCCCGACGGGAAGCCGCGCAACATCCGGGTCTGGCTGCCGTCGCAGTACGCCAAGGAGCCGAACGCGCGCTTCCCCGTCGTCGTGATGCACGCCGCCACGCCGGGCAAGACCGCCGACGCCGAGGTCCCGGACGTCTTCGAGGGAGTCGGCGCCGCCCTGCAGGCCGGCCGCGCCCGCGCGTTCATCCTGGTCGCCCCCGAGGCGCCGAACGGCACCGCGCACCCCTGCGAGCTGATCGCCGCCGCCCCGGCCGCCGTCTCCGACGACGCGACGCTGCGCACGACCATCGCGGCCTCCTTCCGTGCCCTGCCCCCCAGCCCCGCCTCCTGGGGCACCCTCGGCGTCGAGGCCGGCGCGCCGTGCGCGGCCGCCGCGGGGCTGGCCCGCCCGGACCTGTACGGCGCGGCCGCGGCGGTCTCCGGCCGGTACGACGCCGCCGCGCTCACGCAGGCCGGCGCCGAGGCCCCGGCGGGCAGTGCGGCGAAGCTGCTGCTGGCCGCCGCCAAGGCGGACGCCGCCGGGCTGGACGCGGCCCGCACGCTCCAGAGCGCGCTCAAGGCGGGCCCCGGCTCGGCTGCCAAGGCGGACGTGCGGATCTCGGACAACGTGCAGGACTACACCCCCGACCGGGAGCGGCTGCGGCTGGTCCGGCAGGCGGCGCAGTTCCTGGCCGAGGCGCTGGCGAAGGCGTCCTGAACGGCGGTTGAGCGGGCGCTACGCTGCCTGGTACCCGGGGTGGGTGCCGGGCGGCCGCGTTTCTTCGCTCCCGTACCTTCGTGCTCGTTCTTTCGTGCGGTTTCTGTGGTTTCTGTGGTTCGCGGAGTTCGTGGGTTCGCGGAGTTCGTGGGTTCGCGGGGTTCGCGGATTTCGTGGCCGTGGAAAGGGGAGCGGATGAGGGTCTTCGGGCGGCGGGTCCGGTCGGCGGCCGCGGTGCTGGCGGCCGGGCTGCTGGCGGTCTCGGCGAGCGGGTGCAGCGCGGGGCCGTCCGACTCGACCGGCTTCGACGCGTCCGTCGCGGCCGACGTCACCCCGCTGGAGCCGCTGCCCGCCGCCGTGCCGCAGGCGCTCGCGCCGTACTACGCGCAGCGGCCGGTCTGGCAGCCCTGCGACGGCGGGTTCGAGTGCACCACCTTCCGGGTGCCGATGGACTACGACCGTCCAGGGGGCGGCGACCTCACCCTCTCGGCGGCCCGGGCGGCGGCCGTACCGGGCGAATCCGGTTCGCAATCCGCTTCCCAACCCGGTTCCGCTCCCGGTTCCGGGGCCGGGGCCGACGCCCGGCTGGGCTCCCTGCTGCTCAACCCGGGCGGGCCCGGCGGCTCGGCGATCGAGTACCTGGAGGCCGTCGCCCGGACGTACGACCGCTCGGTGCGGGCCCGGTACGACCTGGTCGGCGTCGACCCGCGCGGGGTGGGCCGCAGCAACCCCGTCAGCTGCCTGAGCGGCGAGCGGATGGACGCCTTCACCGCCGTCGACCTCGAACCCGGCGACCAACGGGCGATCGACGCGCTGGTCGCCGCCGACAAGGAGTTCGCCGACGGCTGCTACCGGCAGGCCGGGGCCGCGCTCGGCCACCTCAGCACCGTCGAGGCGGCCCGCGACATGGACGTGCTGCGCGCCCTGCTCGGCGACGAGCGGCTGAACTTCGTCGGCAAGTCCTACGGCACCTTCCTCGGGGCCACCTACGCCGGGCTCTTCCCCAGCCGGGTCGGGCGGGTGGTGCTGGACGGCGCGATGGACCCGGCGCTCGACTCGGTGGCCGGCAACCGCACCCAGGCCGGTGGTTTCGAGACCGCCTGGGCGGCCTTCGCCAAGGACTGCGCCAAGCACGAGGACTGCCCGCTCGGCCGTACCGAGCAGCAGGTCGGCGAGCAGCTCACCGTCCTGCTCGCGGCCGTCCACGCCCACCCGCTGCCGAGCACCGACAACGGGCGTCGGCTCACCGGCTCCCAGGCGACCACCGGGATCATCCAGGCGATGTACGCCGACTTCCTCTGGCCCAGGCTGCGCAGCGCGCTCACCGTCGCCCGGGCGGGCGACGGCACCGGCCTGCTGAAGCTCTCCGACGAGTACTACGGGCGCGGGGCGGACGGGTCGTACCCCAACGTGATGTTCGCCAACACGGCGGTGAACTGCCTCGACCTGCCCGCCCCCTTCAGCTCGCCGGAGGACGTCCAGCGGGCGGTGCCGGACTTCGAGCGGGCCTCGCCGCACTTCGGGCGCGACATGGCCTGGATGGCGCTGACCTGCGCCTACTGGCCGGTCCGGGCCACCGGCGCGACGCACACCATCCGGGCCGCCGGCGCCGCCCCGATCGTCGTCGTCGGCACCACCCGCGACCCGGCCACCCCGTACAACTGGGCCCGCTCCCTCGCCGGCCAGCTGGAGTCCGGCCGGCTGCTCACCTACGACGGGGACGGCCACACCGCGTACGGGCGGCACAGCACCTGCGTGGACGGCGCGGTCAACCACTTCCTGCTGACCGGGGAGGCGCCGGAGCAGGGCAAGCGCTGCGACCGGTAGCCGCCTGCCGTCACGCGGAGGAGACCGCCAGCTTCGCGGCGAAGCCCGCGAACAGCACGGCGACGCCGCTGGTCAGCGTCGCGGAGAGGCGCCTGCGGCGGCGGAAGGCGGTGGCCAGCGTGGTGCCGGCGAAGATCAGCAGGGAGAGGTAGAGCAGGCTGAAGGTCTGCAGGATCCCGCCGAGCAGGCCAAAGGACAGCGCGGGCTGCCCGTACGACGGGTCGACGAACTGGGTGAAGAACGACAGCAGGAACAGGATCGCCTTCGGGTTCAGCAGGCTGATCACCAGCGCCCGGCGGAACGGCCGCTCGACCGCCTCCGGCGCCGCCTCGGCGGCCGGGTCGGCCTCGGCCCGGCGCTCGCGCCACAGCTGGCGGGCGGCGCGGAGCATCCCGAAGCCGATCCACAGCAGGTACGCGGCCCCGCCGAACTTGACCACCGCGAACACCGCCGGGTTGGCCTTCAACAGCGAGGCAGCGCCCAGTGAGGTCAGGCTGATCAGCGTGAGGTCGCCGACGAACACGCCCGCCGCGGCCTGGTACCCGGTCCGGATGCCCTTCCGGGCGGCGACCGACAGCACGTACAGCGAGTTGGGGCCGGGCAGCAGGATGATGACGAGGGCGCCGAGGATGTAAGTCGCCAGGTCGTTGACGCCGAGCACGATGCGCTCCGGGGTGGGGAGGGGGTGGCAGGGGGCGCTCATCGTAACGTCGCACCGGTGATCGATTGAAGCGAAAACCATCCCCCTTTGCCCACCCATGTCCCACCCCCGCCCTGCCCCCGTCCGTCCTCCGTCCGTCCCCGACCACCCTGGCTACGGATCACCTGCGAACCTGTGTAGACTGGCCCGCGTTGCCACCACACATGGCAACGGTGCCGCCTTAGCTCAGTTGGCCAGAGCAACGCACTCGTAATGCGTAGGTCGCGGGTTCGAATCCCGCAGGCGGCTCAGAAGCAAAAAGGCCCGGTCAGTGCTCTGACCGGGCCTTTTGTCGTCTACATCATGCGTCGGCGGCGCCGGGCGCGGGCCGCCCGGGTGTTCGTGGTCTCAGTTGTGGTCTCACTTCCGGCCGGTTGGGGCCAGAGCGCGTTGCCCATCCGCCGGGCCGCTTCGCGGGTCGTCGGGGTGGTCGTCTTGACGTAGCGGCGGGTCATGCTGATCTGCGAGTGGCCGAGGATCTCCATGATCGTGAAAGGGTCCACGCCCAGCTCGTTCAGGATCGTTCCGGCCGAGTGACGGCTCCCGTCGTGCTGGCGCCGGTCCTCGATCCCCGCCTCGGCCAGCAACTCCTTGAACTCCTCCCAGTCGGCGTGGGGATCGATCGGCTGGCCGTCGGGGCGGCAGGTCACGAGGCCGTAGTCCTGCCACCCGTCGCCAGCCGCAGCCTTCCACTTCTCCTGTTGCTCGCGCTGTTCGCGCAACAGCGGGATCAGGGGCGGGAGCAACGGAGTCGTGCGACGGCTGCCCTTGGTCTTCGGGCGGGTGAAGGCAAGCCCCCCGCCATGCCTCTTCGGGCAGGTGCTGGCGTGCCGGTCGCATTTCGGCGGGCAGGGCTTCGGGCACCCGCGCTTGTAGCGACGGTGCTTGGTGCATCCTGGCTCGCACGCGTCCCGGTGCAGCCGCCTGCCGCAGGCGTGCGGGTCGTCGCACCCGTGGCGCCACTTCAGCCGCTGGAGCTGCCAGGACGTGTCCATCTGCCCGGCATCCTCATCGACGTACTTCCAGCGCAGACCCAGTGCCTCACCCTGGCGCAGGCCCTGGCCGACGCCGATCACCCACCGGACGCGGGTCGGGCGCTTCATCGCCGCGACCAGGAAGCGCCGGGCCTCCTCCTGGGTGAACGGGTTCGCGTCCGTCTCCTCCACCGTGGGGGAGTCCACCAGGGTGGCAACGTTGCGGGCCACCTTTCCCCGACGGTGGGCGATCTTCAGTGCGCGGGAGATGATCCGGTGCACCTTGAGGATGTGCGATCCGGCGCGGCCCTCGGCCCGCATCTGCGCGTACAGCTCGTCCAGGTGCTCCGGCAGCAGCCGGTCCAGCCGGTGCTTGCCGATGCCCGGGATGATGTGGTTCCGGGTCTTCGACCAGTAGTCGTCCAGGCTGCGCGGCTTCAGCCTCTGGTTCGCGATCGTGGTCAGGTAGGTGGTCATCCACTGCTCGACCGTCGGCGCCCGGCCGGCCGCCGCCACCTGACCCGCATCGCGTTCGGCCTCCAATTTCTTGACCTTGCGCCGCACTTCGGGCTCAGTCTTGGCGCTGCGGTGGCGCCGGTCGGGGCTGCCGTCCGCCTTGACACCCATGGTCACGCGGCCGTGCCAACGGCCGTCCGCACCCTGGTAGATGGTCGATTCCATGTTGGGCAGGCGGGTCTTGCGTTCGCTCACGTGGTGCTCCTGAAGTGGCGAGGGCGCCGGGCATGGTGCTGCCCGGCGCCCTCGAACGACTGGTCTGTGGTGATGGTTAGGCGGCGTTGGCGGCCTGGCGCTCACCCGGCCGCCGGTGCTCTTCTTGCTTGTGTGCGGTGAGGTGCGGGTCAGACCAGCCGGGGCTGTTCGTGCGGGGGCGGGACGGCCGGGCGAGCCATTTCGAGGTAGCGGCCCTCTCGCGTGCGGCCCGTGTCGATGAGGACACCCCGGGCCGCCAGCGTCGGTTGGAGACGCTTGAGCCGGTCGGAGAGGACTTTGCCGGTGGTCGGCCACCCCTTGGGCAGGGAGCGCAGGTCATCGCCGCTGTAGAGGCGGCTGAGGTGGCTCAGCCACTCGGTGGAGGTCATGCGCTGCGCGCCGCCCGGGTCGATGGTCTCGGCGTGCTTGAGAACGGTCTGCGCCAACAGGTCGCCCTCGATGACGTCGTCGTTCAGGTCGTCCAGGCTGGCCCGGTAGGCGGCCAGTGCCCCGAAGCCGGTTGCCGCGTCGAGTTGCGCGCACAGGTGGGCGAAGTCCGCCATGCGCAGATCGGTCGGTGTCTCCGCCTCGGCCGCGCGGACCTTGACTGTGAGGTCGAGCAGCGACCCGAGCACGACGGGCAGGACCTCGGCGTACTCGGCCCACAGTTCCGCCTCGGTGCGGCGGACGCGGGGGCGCTCCAGCCGCAGGGGCAGGAGGCGTTCGGCGAGGTCGGGGCGGATGACGCCCACGTCGATGCCGGTCAGGAGCAGGGGGCGGCGGTAGCTGGCGCGGTGCACGTCGCCGTCGGTGAACAGGGCGCGCTTGACGCTCTCGGCGCCGGTCACGATGCAGCACATGGCGTCGGACAGGTCCGGGGTCATGTGGGAGAGGTTGTCCAGGGCGGTGACCCATCCGGCCGCGACGGCGGCGATCAGGTTCTCCTCGTCCTTCGGCGCCCTGCGCAGGTCACCGCTCATCCCCTCGATGATCCTCACCAGCATCCGCCCGCCGGTGGACTTACCCGCGCCCTGCGGGCCGGTGAGGAACGGCGCGGGCACGGGCACGCCCGGCGAGAGGCAGCCGATGAGCCAGGCGAGGGCCAGGCATTCGGTCTGGGCGTTGGCGAAGTTCGTCAGCCTCAGTAGCAGGTCGATGCCCTTGCCGTCGGTGTCCTTGGCCGGCAGCGGGAGTTCACCGGTGAGCTGGGTGCGCCGCCAGCAGACCTCACGCGGGTCCGGGGTGAGGATGTCCCAGCCGGTGGGGTGGATGCGCACGGACAGGCCGTCGGCGCGGCCGAGGTCGAGCCAGGTGGCCCCGTCGAACCCGGGGGCCACCCGGATATGGACGGCCTGCACGTCCTCGGACAGGGCGAGCGCTTCGATCAGGTCCAGCGCCTCCTTGAGAGCGCTGCCGTTGAAGACGCCGACTTCGTCCCGGTACAGGCCGACCATGAGTTCCTGGCGGTGGCTGCCGGTCGTGCCCTGCGAGCGGATCGGCCGGGCCACCGGGTGGCCCACCTTCTGGGCGTATACGGTGCCGTCGGCGGTGCGGAAGTACCGGAAGTGCGCTTGCGCGTAGTCGGCGATGACCTCGCGTGCGGGGGTCTTCTCGTCCTCGGCCACGGCTACATCCCCAGCCGGGTCAGGGCGTTGGTCCACGCGTCGGCGCAGTGCCGCGCGGATTCGCCCTTGGCCTGCGCGGCGGCGAACAGCCGCGCCGTGTGTGCCTCGGTCAGGCACCCGCACCGGCCATGCGTCGAGAGCACGGCGAGGAACGTCGCGAACACCGTGTTGTGCACGGCGCCGGCCGCCTCGGTGATGCGCTGCTCTGCCATGGCGATGCCACGGGCCAGGTACCTCGGCGTGCGGTGGGGGCACGTGCCGCCCCGGACCGGCGTGGGCACGGCGACGGTGGCGGGCCGGATCGGGGCGGGCGCCTTGGCGACCAGGGCGCGGACGGCGTCCGGCAGGGGCGCGAGGGTGCCGGTGCCGGGGCCGAGCCAGCGGGCGTAGGCCATGGTGGACTTGATGTCCACGTCGGGCCGCACCTTGTTGGCGGAGGGCATGATGCCCTCGTAGAGCCAGTGCTCGCCCCGTGTGGTGCGCACGATCCTGGTGACGGGGAGGTTGGCGCGCGCCCAGGCGATGGCTTCGGCGTTGTCGAGGTCGACGACGGTCACCCCGGCGCCGCCGGGGTGGTAGGCCACCGCTGCCGCCTGGCGCCACGCGTACGCCCAGTGCGGCGAGGTGATGACGTCGGGGTCGGTGGTTGCGGCGGCCCAGCCGTGGCAGGGGGCCGGGCAGTCGCAGGGGCCCGGCGTCTTCATGTTCGGCCGGCCGCCGCACGCGTTGCCGGTGCAGCGGCGGCAGTTGCCGAACGGCACCTTCCCGGCCCGCAACGGCAGCACGGGCACGTCGCAGGCCGCCAGGGAGAGAGCGGTGGGCAGGTGCTCTCCCCGAATCCTGGTCGGTTGGGTCATGCTGGATGTCTCCAGTTCTCTAGACGGTGCTGGATTGGCGGCGGCCCCGGTTCCTGGCGGGAGGGGGCCGCCGTTGTCGTTCGCTCAGGCGGCCCGGCGCGCGTTGGCGCCGGGGAACTGCAGGACGGTGGCGAGGCGGGTGGGCTGATTGGTGGCGGGGGTGGGGGCGCCCTCGCCACCGTCGGGCGGGGCGATGTCCGTGGCAGCGGCGCGGGCGGCGCGTTCGGCGGCGGAGGCGGCCAGGACCTGTCGGACGGCGGCGCTGTCGGTGTGGGCGCCGCGCTGGGAGAGGACGACGGGGACGCTGAGGATCACGCCGGGGGCCATGAGGACGGCGGCGGTGATGAGGTCGCTGGTGGTGCTCACGGGTTACCTCCGGTGCGGGCAGCATGGGCGAGCAGGTCAACCAGGTCCGCGCCGAGCAACGCGGCGCGCTGCTCGATCGCGGTCCAGGACTCGGGGTCGATGTGCATGAGGGCCGCGAGGGCGGCGGCCGGGCGCTGGTCGGCAGCGGCGGTGAGGGCCTCGCGCAGGTGGACGGCGGCGAGCGGGCGGATCGCGGCGGGGGCGGTCATCGCGGGCGCCGGGTCAGTGGTGGAAGAGGTGGGCGACGGCGGCGAGGAAGGTGTTGACCGGGTCGGCGAGGCCGGTACTGGCGGCGGTGAAGCCGGACAGCCAGACGATGACGGCGGTGCCGAGCGTGGTGCGGCGGGCCCGGATGAGGAGGATGGCGATGATGGCGAGCAGGACGGTGACGCTGATCGTGACGGCCATGGCGACCGGTCCTTTCCGTGCATCGTGGTGACGGACAGTCATGGGCGCGTGTGGGGCACACACGGCGACAGGCGTGTGGGCCGGACCCCGATTTCGGGGTCCGGAAGCGGTGCCGTGTGGGGCGCTCTGTGTGCCCCATACGGGCCACACGGGCAGGTCAGGGGCCCACACATGCCCGTGTGCCCCACACGGGCATGTGTGGGGCTGTGTGACCCTTCGCGTGTGGCCCTGTGTGGGCCTGCCGGGTCACTGCCGGTAGCGCTTGATGGCGTCTTCGAGGGTGTGCGCGTAGAAGCCGGCCTTGCTGGCACCGTCGATGCGGACGGTGCCGGCGCCGGGCCGCTCGACGCCGACGGCGCGCAGGAGGGCGTTGAGTTCGGCGCCGAGGGTCTGGGCGTCGGCGCCGAGCGCGGTGGCGAGGTCGGCGATGAACATGCGGTCCCCGCCCTTGGCGGTGATGGCTGCGTGGGCGGCCACGAGCAGCCGCGGCGCGGGGTCGACGGGCGGGGCGTCCTTGCGCAGGGAGGCGAGGTTCAGGCCCTGCGGGCGGGCGCCCGGGAAGGCGATGACCACCGCCGTCCCGTCCCCGTCGTCCCTGTCCCCGGCCGCGTTGTCGCCGGTCTGGTCGCGGAAGGCGGAGAGGTTCAGCCCGCTTCCGGATGGTGCGGGCGCCGGGGCGGTCTGGGCGGCCGGGGCCGGGGCGGTGGTGGTGCCAGTGGTGCCCGCCCAGAGCCATCCGGCGCGCTCCGGGTCCCAGCGGCGGGCGTAGTCGTCGCCGGCGGCCTGAGCGGAGACAGGGTCGAGGCGAGGGCGCCGGGCGTTGGTGGCCAGGACCGCGTCCCGGGCCATACTGGGGCTGGTCTTCCAGCCCTTGAAGCCGGTGGGGGCGAATCCGTCGGCGCCGGCGTCGCCGATGACGCCGCAGCCCTTGGCGCGGAGCTGGCGGGTGTCGACCTTCGCGCCGGGGAACAGCTTGTTCACGTTGTTCCCGGCGGACTCTCCGGAGGTCAGGGCGACGCCGACCGGGGAGAACTTGCGGATCGCGGTGTCGCCGATCGCGCTCACGTTGCCGTCCACGGCGGTGAGGACGAAGCGGATTCCCATGGCGCGGGTGGTCCGCATCGCCTTCTTGACCGCCTCCTGCAGGGCCTTCATCGTGCGGTCGGTGAAGGAGGCGGCGGACAGCAGTTCGGCGCCCTCGTCCACTACGACCTCGATTTGCGGCAGGTTGGCCGAGACGGGCAGCAGCGTCGTGTCCTGCGCGTCCATCAGGTCCTGGTAGCCCTGCTGGCGGGCCGCATTGATCCGCAGCACCGCGTTCATCATCCTCAGGGCCTCCTCCGGGGTGGAGGCCAGCCAGTCCACGCCCGGCCGCGTGTCCGCCGGGGGCTTCTCCGCTCCGGCCTTCGGGGCCTTGAGGCCCTGGGCCTCCAGCCAGGGACGAACCCACGGAATCCCGGCGGCACCAGCCTTCAGGTCGATGACGAAGGTCAGCACGTCCACGCAGCGGGCAAACCCGGCCAGGACCACGTCCACGAAGGTGGACTTGCCGCTCCCGGGCGGGCCCAGGATCAGCGCGCACGCCTCGCGCAGCAGCACCTGGGCCTGGTCGGAGTTGGGCAGCAGGCCCCACGGGATGCCGGTGAGGATCGACAGGGCCGAGTAGTCGTCCGGGTAGGGGTACTCGGCGGCCATGACGTTGACGGTGGCGATGTCGAGGACGACGCGGCCCTGCCGGTCTCCCTCCTCGACCCACACGGTGCAGCCGAGCGGCAGCCGGGCGTCGGTGGCCAGGCCCCGGGCGGCAGCGGCGATCCGGTCCCACGTGGCGGGCCCGGCGGGCAGTTCGGCGGCGAGGGAGAACCCGGCGCCGGTCTTCCAGAACTCGACCGCGAACACCGCGACCTGGACGCCGGTGACACGGTGGATCCGCTCGGCCCACTCCTTCGCGAGGGCCTCGCGCTTCCCGTTCAGGCCCCGGGCGGCGGTGCGGGCTTCGTCGCTCATGCGCTCCAGCTCCACGGCTTCCTCGCGGATCGCGGAGTTGGCGGCCATGGCGCCGATGCCGACGCCGAGCCCGGCCAGGGTGCCGGCCGCCGCCCAGGTGAGCGGGCCGGTGGTGATGGCCCAGGTGGTCCAGCCTCCGGCGAGCAGCCAGGACGCGGCCCGCCCGGCCATGGTGCGGCCGGTCAGACGGCGCCGGATGCTCGCGCCGATGCCGTGGCCGAGGGCTCCGGCCGCGCCGACGGCGAGTGGGATGCCGGGCGGCATGTGGGTGGCCGCACCGAGCAGGGCCATGGCGCCTGCGCCGGTCGCGGCCGAGATAGCGCCGGAGACGGGGCCGTGGGTGGCGGCCCAGTCCAGCGGCGGCACCCACGTGGTCTTCGGGTTGGGGGTCTTGCGGGTCTTCGGCTTGGGGACGTTGGTCAGATTCAGGGTGTGCTCGGGCGGCTGGTTCACGGCAACTCCAGGCAGCAACGCGGGTGGGTGAGGGATGAGGCGGGCCGCCCTGCTCGGGTGGCGGGGCGGCCCGGGGGTGGTGTGGTGCCAGGGGTTACTGGTTGTTGACGATGTCCCACTTCTCCTCGCCGTTGCGGGGGTTCTCGTGGCGGGAGATGTCCTCCTCGTGGGCGCCGCGGAAGGCCTTGCCGACCTCCTCGGAGGCACTGACGGCCGTCATCAGCAGCGTGTAGACCTCGTTCAGGGCCTCGCCCACGACCTTGTCGAGGGGGAACTCCTCGTCGGAGCGCTCCGCGAGGACGCGGAAGGTGTTGGCGATGGACTCCAGGCCCTCCGGCATGGCCTCGAACGCGGCCAGGACGTGCATCATCCCGTCGGGGTTGTAGTTCATCGCCGAGCCGTACATCTCGGATGCGACCTCGGAGAAGTCGAAGCCGGAACTCTTGGCCATGTCGCCTCCCAGGGCGGTAGGGCTGGTGTGTGCGGGCTGGTGGTGCTTGGGGGCACGCGGCACGGTGTCGGCCACCGCCTGCTCGCCGGTCGGGTCTTCGTTGTCGATGGCCTCGTCCACGGCCTGCTCGGCGTCGGCGAGTTCCTGGCGGATCGCGGCGTCGCGCTCGGCACGCTGCTGGGCGGCCTTGCCGGCCAGGCGGCGGTAGAGGCGGCGGCCGGGGTACATCAGCCAGGACCAGCCGAGCTTGCGGCCGATCGGCGTGGTCACCATGCCGATCAGACCGACCGGCAGGGCCAGCAGCGCGGCCAGCACGCGCCGGCCGTGGAAGCGGGCGGCGGAGCGGCGAAGCCGGTTACGGGCCTCGCGACGGGCCGGGGCCTTGCGGGCCTCCCGGCGGGCGTCGGTCACCTTGCGCTCGGCGCTCTGGTCGGCGGCGGTGCGGGCCTTCGTACGGGCCCTGTCCAGAGTGGCCCGCACGGCGGCGGCAGGCTTGGCCAGCGTCCGGCCGACCGGGCCGCGCTGGCCGGCCGTGCGCTCGCGCTCGGCGGCCTTGGCGGCACGGCGATCATCGGCGACCTGCCGCCGGGCCGCGTTCTGCTGGGTGCGGCGCTCGGACCTGGTCGGCGCCGCCTGCCGGTCGGCGGCCCGGACCGCCTTCACCTCACCGGCCCGTGTGGCCAGACGGCCCAGCGCCGCCTTGCCCGCGCCCGGCGACTTCCTCAGCACCGACCCGGCGCCCCCGCTCCGACCCGTGTCGGAGCTGCGGGGCCCGGACGACACCGACCCGACACCGTTTCGCCCAGCCGTGCTGCCCGGCGACCGCAGCGAGGCCGACCCGGCGCGGGCGGGCGAACCCGAGGCGGCGGTGGACTGGCGCGGCACCGCCACCGGACCGGCGCCTGTGCGGCTGGCAGTCCCGGCGGCGGTGCGGGACCGCCCGGGGCTGGTGGCCAGGGCCGAACCGCGCTGCGAGGTGGGCGTTTTGACGAGAGACAGGTGCGGGGCCCGCTGGTTGGCGGCGGCGCCCCGGGTGGTTGCGGCGGCGCGCTGGGCGGCCTTCGCGGCAGCCCGGCGGGCCACCCGGGTGGCGATCGCGCTGGTCGCGACCGTCCCGGCGGTGGCCGCGAGGGCGACCATCGGGCCGGAGGTCAGCGCGGCGGCCGAGGCCAGACCGACCACGCTGTTCGCCGTGGTCACCGCGAGCGGAACGGCCGGCAGACCGCCCCGGGTGTGCTCCAACCGAGGCTCCGTACGCCGCTTGCTGGCGCCCGGCGCGGGGGCCGGGGCAACCGGCGCGGCGGGCGGCTGGATCTGGGCGTCGACAGCCGCACTGGCCTGCGCCGACGCGAGGGTGTCGGACATGATGGGCTTCCTTCCTCACTTCGATGTGGTGTGGAAAGGGCCCGGGACGGTCGAACTCGTCGGCAAGCTGTGCGGCAGTCCCGGAACCGAGAAGCGGGTCAGACCAGGTCGGCCTGCGGCCACGGGATCGCCCGGCACTCGGCGGCGTGGTCGTTGGCCTCGATGCGGCTGGCGCCCAGCTCCTTGGCGATGTAGCCGCGCTTGCCGCAGCCCAGGCAGAGCCAGCTGGCCTTGGGGCTGCCGTACTGGTCGGTGCCGTCGGTGTAGAGGGCGACCAGGGCGGAGCTGAGGTTGAGGAACGCGGCGACGGTGCCGACCGGCAGGCCGGTGGCGCGGTCCTTGTGGATGATGTGCTCGGACATGGCGGGTGCTCCCGGGTGTGAGTCAGGCGGAGGCGATGAGGGCGGCGCAGGTCTCGAAGGCGTGGTGCCACGCCTGATCGAGCAGGTAGCCGCCGTTCATGCCGTGGTCGGCGAGCCGCACGAAGTTGCCCTTGCCGGTGGCGTTGGCCAAGCGGCGCAGGGGCTCACGCCGGTCGGCGACGTAGTGGCTGGCCGCGCTGAGCACGAGGGCGGCGGCCACCGGGACGGGCCGCAGCCGCATGCCCAGCAGGCGGGCGCCGCCGAGCAGGACGGCGGCCTGGACGGCGGTGTAGGAGGCGACGTGCGCGGCGCAGGCCCGGCGGCCCGGGGCTCCGGGCCCGCCCTTGGTCGTGGCCTGGTGGTCGGACTGGATCCAGTGGTCGGCGACGTCCGCCGCCGACCGCAGCAGGGCGTACGAGGCGGCGAAGCGGGCCGCCCGAACGTTCATGGTCATGACAGGGATCTCCTTGCTCGCATGGCGGAGAGCAGGTCAGGGGTGGGGCTAGGCCGCGAGGGCGGTGCTGTCGGCGCAGGTCAGGCAGGTGCCGAGGTGCGCGGGGAGCACGTAGCCGGCGTCCTGCCCGCAGGCGGGGCAGGTGCGGCGGGCGGCGTTGGCCTTTGCGAGGGCGGCGGTCTTCGCGGGGGTCAGCGGCCGTACGGGCTTGGCCCGGTCGAGCCGGTAGAGGTAGGCGGGGCGGGTGCCGCCGTAGCGGGAGCGCCACATGATCTGCGCGGCGACGTCCTGTCCGCCGGGCCGCAGCCCCTTGGCGCGCAGCTGGCGGCGGGTGAAGAGGCCGCGCGGCGCCATGCGCCACGGGTAGGTGGGGGTGCCGCCGTGGCCGGAGCCGTCGGGGTCCCAGTGGCGGGGGCGGCTCACGGCATCTCCGGCGGCGCGACGTCGAAACGGGGGGCGTAGAAGCCGACCAGCTTCAGCGGAACCCCGCAGTAGGGGCCGGTGAAGGACAGCCAGGCGAGGGTGCCGGACTCGTTGGTGTGGTGGTCGATGGCGGCCGGGTCGATGCCGAGGGCCTGCCGCCACTGCTCGAACTGGTTGAGACCGTTGTGCAGGGCGATGTTCAGCCCCCACCCGAAGTCGTACGTGCCGGGCACCTGCACCTGCTCCAGTTGGACGGCCGGGGCGGGCAGGGTGGCGTGGGCGCTCAGGAGGGAGAGCAGCACGCCGGCGGCCTTGATCTGGGCGTCGGCGCTCGGGCGGGTGTCGGTGCTGGTGGTCACGATGCCTGCTCCTCGGCGGGGTGCGTGGTGGTCTCGTCGGTCGTGGGGACGGCGTGCAGCGCGGGACGCTCCGGGCCGGCCGCGCTGAACTCGCGGTAGCGGTTGGCGACCCACCCGGCCGACCAGCCGGTCAGCTCGGCCGCCCGGCGCTGCGGGATGGTGGCCACAACGCAGGTCTGGATCTTCAGGCGGGCTTGGTCCTCGGGCAGCCGCTCGGTGACGGCGGGCGCGGTGAGGAGTTCCTGCCGCAGCCGCTCGATCTCGCGCTCGGCGTCCTGCTCACGCTCGCGCTCACGGCGCTCACGCTCGCTCACCTCGCGCTCACGGCGCTCACCCTCCCGCCGCTCGGCCTCCTCCTTGCGCTGCCGTTCCTCGCGCTCGGAAGCCTCCCGGCGGGCCCGCTCCTCCCGCTCCTCGCGGGCCATGCGCTCCTCGTGCTCACGCTGCTTGTCGGCCATCCGCTCGTCGTGCTCACGGCGCTCACGCTCGCGCTGCTCGGCCCGCTCGTACTCGGCGATCCGGTCCTCGCGCTCCTGCCGCCGGCGCTCCTCCTGACGGCGGTCGCGCTCGGCCCGCTCATCGCGCTCACGGGCCTCACGAGCAGCCAGCGCAGCGGCGATCGCCCGCCGGTACGCGAGGGAGGTTTCCGCCGTGACGATCAGCAGCAGCGGCGCCACCGCGTGGACCGCCACCCCGACCGCATCCCGGTCCAGGGCGGACAAACCCACGTTGAGCAGCACCGTCATGGCGCCGGTCATCCAGCGCAGCACGACCGGCCACCGGCCGCCGTCGCCCCCGAGGCGGGCGAGCGTGCTGTCCATGCGGATGACGATCACCACCGCTGCGTCCACGACCAGCGGCAGGATCGGGGCCGTCCACTGCCACCCCTTCGGGGTGTGTCCGGACATCAGCGGGGTCACCGTGAGCACGCTGTAGAGGACCGCGCCCAGCGTGATCGTCCACGTGCCAACGGCCAATGCCCGCTCCGCCGAACGGATCTGTTCCTCGCTCATGGGTGCCTTCACCGCGACCACCACCCGGAGAGCGGAGAGCGCTGCGTGAGCGGGGGGTGAGCGGGCGTGAGCGCCGTGAGCGTACGGTTCGTCGTCACGCGGCCACCCGCTTGGTGCTAGCCGTGTGGCGGATGCCAGCCGGGCGCCGCAGCGGCACCGGCGCCATGCTCAGCAGACGCTGGGCGTAGGCGGCCAACTCCGGGTCCTCCCGGCGCAGGTCCGCCAGGACGTCGCTCGCGGCGTCCATCCGGGCCTCGCGCTCGACCTCGCTCTCACCGGGCACCCCGGCGAACAGCTCCTCGTCCACGCCCAACGCCAGCTCCGCGAACTCCTCGGAGCCCACGGCGTACTGGCCTGCAACAATCGACTTCACGGGTCTACCTCTTCCAGTAGGTGAGTAGACCCGTGAGGGGCTGGCGCGCTCCGGCCAAGGTATGCGCGCCAGCCTCGCCCCACGGGCCCAGACCACTCGTCACGTCACGAGCAGCCATGACCCCCGACCCGCCACGGGCGGCGCGGATCGGGGACCAAAGACACTCGTTCTTGATCAGCACACTGTTGAGTTCTCAAGGGACTGTGCTCTGTATGGACAGAGCCCCGGTTCCGCAGACGCCGGGCCTGTCGCGACAGCGGTGCGCGACGGTTCCCGGCCCCGTAACGGCCTTTGACGTGCAGGAATAGCTAGGCCTGAGAGAGCTTTGTTCTCTCTGCCACACAGAACACTGTGGGGCAGAGAAGCAGAGTTGGCAAGTCCATCGGCCGGGCGACATGCGGAAGCATTGGTTCCGGCCGGAGGGTGCGGCACTATGAGGCAGAGACGCAGAGGGATGTGGAGTGGTAATGGTCGAGTGGACCGGCGAGAAGTCCGCCTACCGGCAGGTAGCCGATGACCTTTGCGCACGGATCGCGAAGGGCGAGTTCGCCGCCGACGGGAAGATCCCGTCACTGGCGAAGCTTCAGGCGTACTACGACGTGAGCCCAACCGTTGCGCGCGCCGCCGTCGGGCACCTGCGGGAGACCGGGCTCGTCGTGAGCCACCAGGGCAAGGCGGCCTTCCTGACCGAGGGTGCGGAGTCGAGGGCTGCTGCCGTCGCCGGCAGCGAGGCCGGACAGCTCCGGCGTGAGCTTGCGGAGGTCCGCGGGGAACTTCGCGACCTGCAAGCGCGGGTCGCGGAGCTTGAGGCCCGGTGACGGGCGGATGGGGGGATCAGGGGATCGCGGCTGTGCTGCGGTCCCCTGACTGCATATCGGGGCGGGTGACGCTTCACTGATGCCTCCTGGGGTGGACAGGAATCAGTTCACACCCATCGGCGCGGCATCTGTATCACGGAGCCTTACCGGTATTCGGCACCAGGTCTTTACACGACTACTATCACGACTTCTATCACGATTTTCGGGTGACTCAACGAGCCGCTACACTCGCGGCACGAGCAGTTTCCTAGGAGGGGAATATGGCTCGGCAACGCCCAGGATGGAATCCGGCAATTCTCAAGCAGGTCAGGGAATCCCACGACCTGACCCTTGAGGAAGTCGGCGAGAAGCTTCGGGAAATCGGCGACCGGCACAAGTTCAGCCTTGCTGCCAACTTTCAGACGGTCTGGGCACACGAGGCGGGCTCCTCGTACCCGCGCCCCGACTACCGCCGGGCCTACTGCCTTCTCTACCGCATGAACGAGGCGGAACTGGGCTTTCGCCGACCGCTCCCCGGAGAGGTCAGCACGGTGCCCGACCAGCGTCCAGCAGCAGTAGAAACTGTCCCCAACCTGGACCAGGCGATCCGCGAGGCTCTCGGCAGCATCCGCGAGGGCGCGGACAACGTCGACGTCGAGGCATTCCGCAGCCGGGTTATCGACGAGTGGAAGCGCCGGAATGGCGGCGATAATTCCGGACCGATGGTTCTTCTCATTGGCGGATATGCCGGTTCCGGGAAGAGCGAGTTCGCCAAATTCATCGGCCGTCTCACCGGATGGCCAGTGCTCGACAAGGATTCCTTGACGCGCCCGTTGGTCGATCAGCTCTTGGCGGCGCTCGGCGGAGAGGTGAACGACCGGAGTTCTGTGCTCTACCGCGAGAAGGTCCGGCCGCTCGAATACCGCTGCCTCATGGAGGCCGCGTGGGACAACGTCGACTGCGGCACGTCCGTGATCCTTGACGCGCCGTTCCTGGCGGAGTTCTCGCAGGCCGACTGGATGCAGCGCTTCTACAACCGCTGCAAGGCGAAGCGGGCCACCGTGGCCGCTATCTGGGTCGAGTGCGACCCTGACTCGATGAGGGAGTACATCGAGTTCCGAGGTGCGGCCCGGGACCTCTGGAAGATGGAGTCGTGGGAGGAGTACTTGGCCACGATCGACCTGAAGCTCCGACCCCAAGGCCCGCACTTCGTGGTGGACAACCGCCTCGGAGCGGCAATCGCCGCCGCCGACCAGGCTCGCGACGTGCTGAGTGGAGGCGGGCTGTGACGTCGCGCGGCCTCATCCTGTACGGCCCGCCAGCCGCCGGGAAGGACACCGTCACCCGGGCCCTCCGGGGCATCAGTCCGGAATACCGGCTCTTCTCTCGACTCAAGGTCGGCTCCGGGAAGTCCACCGGCTACCGGATGGGCACTGCTGAGCAACTGGCCGAACTGGAGGCCGCCGGTGATGTTATCTACCTGAACCGCCGTTACGGCAACACGTATGTGATCGACCGTCCGGGGATGGACGAGGCGTTCATGACGGGCATCCCGGTCGTCCACCTGGGCCAGGTCGAGGGCATCAACGCGCTCACCAGGGGCTACCCGGCCGACTGGTCCGTCGTCCTGCTTTGGTGCTCGCGTGAGTCGACGGCGTCCCGATCGGCCGGGCGGGGTGACGCCGACACCGTAGATCGGCTGTCCGCATGGGATGCCACTCAGGCCGATGTCGACGCGCACCCCGGGCAGGTATGGGACCTCACGGTGGATACGGGCAACGTCGAACCGGCCGAAGCAGCACGGCTGATCAACGACCTCTTGTCGCGCGACCATGCCGGCGGAAACCGGTAGCGGCCTGCGCTCACTGCGGCAGGGACAGACGGTCAAGGGCCTCGTCGGGCGTCAGCTCGGCGAGGTCTTTGCTGTTCTCCCACCGAGCGAGGGTTTGCGACACGGCCCGCAGCACCTCGTCGGGCAACCCGACGGCGGACAGCATGTCGGCGGCCTCGTCCATCTCGGGGCCCCAACGCCACGCTCGGGCGGCAGTCTTGGCGATGTACCCGGTCTCCACCAGGTAGCTGCTTTGCCGCTTTCCGGCGACGTCGATCAGCGCATCGTCCACGCCGTGCGCGCGTGCCGCGCCGAAGGCAACCGCCGCGAGCACACGGGACGCCTTCTGATACGAGCTGTACGCCAACTTCAGAGCCGATGCCTGCCCGATCTCCTTTCCTAGCATGGGAGTGGTCACCGCACTGTCGATGAACAGCTGTTCCACCAGCGAGACGGCACTCTCAGCCCCGGACAGGTACAAGCGGGTCCGCTTGGCCCCGACCGGCGGCGAGCCGATGACAGAGCCGTCCACGACACCGCGGGCATCGGAACCCACGAGGTCGGCGATACGCCGCACCCGCTCCGGGTTGATGGCGTTGGCCTCCACGTAGATGCCGCCGAAGTGATGCTCGGCTACGGCGCGGGCCACGTCCTCAGCAGCAGCCGGCGGGCAGAGGCTGAGAACGACATCGGCTTGCGCGAGCAGGTCTCCGAGCGTGCCGACGGGCTCCAAGCCCGCCTCCTCGGCTCGCCCGACCGTGGCCGGGCTCCGGCCCGCCGGACACCAGAGAACGCGCTCGACATTCGGTCGAGTGCAGGCCGCCACGGCGGCGCCCATGCTTCCGGGGTGGAGGATGCCGACGATCGGCTTGGTGCTCATCGTGCCCATGCTGGCGACCCTACCGGCGCAACAATCGGCCGGGCCTTCGGTCTCAGTTCTGGTCTCAGTCCATCCTGTCCGTGGTGGTCCACGGCCGTCCCGTGCCGTCCGCTGACCTGCGATGCGGACGAGCATGGACGGTTACGGACGGTGATTGGGCAAACTCGTAATGCGTAGGTCGCGGGTTCGAATCCCGCAGGCGGCTCAGTGAAGGCCCAGGTCGCATAGCCCGTGACCTGGGCCTTTTGTCGTTCCTTAGTGTGTGGGCAGGCGTCGGCGCCGCGCTACAAGATCGCTTGCGTGAGCGATGCGTGAGCGCGGGTGTTGATCTTGGTTTAGACCGACCGGCAAATGGATCACTTGAGGCGTCGGGTGGTGGGTCGGCTGTCCCAGCGGTAGCGGCTCGTTGCTCGGCGGATCAGCATACGGAGGGTGACGAGGGCGGCGGCGAGGTAGAGATAGAAGTCCACAATGCTGCCACTCCTCTCCGTGCAGCGCCGCAGCTTGCCGTAGTCGTTCATCCACGAGTGGGTGCGCTCGATCACCCAGCGCTTGCCGGCCTGGATTGGGGCGGGCACTCCTTTGCGCGCGATCTCCGCAGTGAATCCCAACTCGGCTATCAGGGCACGGGACTTGGCGCTGTCGTAGCCACGGTCGAGGTTGACGTTGACCGTCTCCGGCATCTCGCCGACCTGCGCTTTCGCCGCGTCCAGGGTGGGGCCGAGCAGGGGTGAGTCGTGCCGGTTGGCCCCGTCGGAGACGATCCCGAGCGGGACACCGCAGCCATCGGACGCGACCGAGCGTTTCAGTCCCTGCTTGCCCCGGTCCACCGGCGATCGCCCGGCCTTGTCGCCGCCGGACGGGGCCTTGGTGATGCAGCCGTCGACCGAGATCTCGCTCAGCCCGAGGCCGATCATGCGGTCGTACGCTTCGAGCGCCAAGGCGTGGACCTTCTCGGATATCCCCAGTTCAGCCCATTGTCTGACACGGCGTCGGATGGTCCGGTCGGAGCATCCGGGGCCGGCGATCCGTTCGTAGCCGGAGCCGTGGACCAGGGCGAGCACGATGTACTCGAAGACGGTGCGGTCCGGCACCCGTCGCCGGTGACAGCCCAGCGGATGGCTCTCGGCGTATCCGCTCCGTACGGGCAGGAGGGCGGCGAATTGGTCCCACAAGGGTTCCAGAAGGCATGATGGGACCGCAGGCATGAGCCCTCCGGGCGATCACTGAGCGTCAAGAACTCCATGATCACTCAAGGCTTGTGCCTGCCTTGCGTTCGGGCCCGTCTCGGCAGCCCCGCCCACCATTTGCCGGTCGGTCTAAGAATCGACCTGCTGATCAACCGCTGCTTCGTAGAAGGCATCCGCGAGGGCGACGATGATCGAGTTGATAGCCGGCCCGTCGGTGAAGAAGTAGTCAGCCATCGTGTTGTGGGCGTCCTGGTTGTCTGCGACCGCCTCCGTAACGGCTGCTTGGAAGTCTTGTGACTCCATGAACTGCTTCTTGGAGTTCACCTTGGTCTGGTCGACCAGGTTCCGGTCGGCGAGCAACCGCTGGATGAGCCCCTGCACGAACTCCCGGACCTGGGACTCGGCGAACGATTCGGCGCCGAAGAGGTCGTTCATCTTGTTTATGACGACCTGGAGTGCGACGTACTTCGGATCCTTCTTCGTGCCCGTGCCGGCGGCGCTGATGCCCTTCAGCTGCCCATCGCCCACGAGCGATATGTCGACCGGGATCGCCTTGTTGTGCTTGACCCCGACCAACACCACGTCGGAGAGGTCGACGTCGGCGGCCCAGGCGGACTCGGCGATGACCTTCTCCAGGAGACGCAGGAAGATTGAGAGCATCTCCATGTAGGGGTCGCCATAGTCGACGATCTGGGACATGAAGTCATAGAGGCGTACGTAGCTGGAGACATCCTTGCGGAACAGGTCGAGCGTGTTGAGCGTGACCTTGTCTTCTTCCTCGATCGCCCTCGTGTAGCGGCGCCGGAAGTCGTGCTGCGCCGGGCTGATCGCTGCCGAGAGTGCGTTGTTGCCCTTCCGGGTAACCCACAGCTCGGCGACCTTGCGGACTTCGTCCTCGGTGTAGATCCCGGCCTGGGCGAGCTTGTTAGCCAGGTGAACGACGACGTACGGATCGGTTTCGGTCTCCAGGGTCGCGTTCTTGAAGTACGGCTCGAAGGCCGCCTTGATGTCCTCGGGCTTGTTGGCGAAGTCGATGACGAACGTCTTGCGCTTCTGTTCCCCACCGGGGGTGCGGTAAGTGCGGTTGAGCCGCGAGAGCGTCTGCACCGCGGTGACCCCCGACAGCTTCTTGTCGATGTACATCGCCGAGAGTAAGGGCTGATCGAAGCCGGTCTGGAACTTGTTGGCGACCAGCATGATCTTGTACGTATCGCCCTTGAACCCGGCTGCCAGATCAGCCCCGGCACCGGGGTTCATGTTGGCCTCGGTGAACTCGTCGTCCTTCGACGGCTGTGGGCCCCAGTCGCTGTGCCAGGTCTCGTCCTCTGGCATCGTCACCCCGCCAGAGAAGGCGACCAGGGTGCGGTAGTTGTATGAGGCGTCCTCGGCGCGACGCTTGGCGATGTAGGCGTCTATGGCCAGCTTGTACTTCACCGCGGACTTGCGCGAGTCGGTCACTACCATCGCCTTCGCCTTGCCTTCGAGGAGGTAGGCGACGTTGGTGTGGAAGTGCTCGACGATGATCTGCACCTTCTGGCTGATGTTCGTCGGGTGGAGCTGCACCCACCGCATCAGACCCTTGCGGGCGGTGGCCTCCTCGACCTCGTCCCCGTCTCCATCGCTGCTCCCAGCCTTGCCCGCGATTTTCAGCGCGGTGTCGTAGTGCTGATAGCCCTTGAGCACGTCGAGGATGTAGCCCTCTTCGATCGCCTGCTTCATCGAGTACAGGTGGAACTCGTGTGGCTTCCCGTCAGCGCCCTTGCGGCCGAACAGGTCAAGGGTCTTGTTCTTCGGCGTCGCGGTGAAGGCGAAGTAGGAGACGTTCTCCGACTCGGCTCGCTCCGTCATCTCCGACGCGAGGATCGACTCCACATCGACCTCGCCGCCGTCCTCGATCTCCTTGACTTCCTCAGCGGTCAGCACCTGCTTCAGCTTCGCGGAGATCTGACCCGACTGGGAGGAGTGCGCCTCATCGGCGATGACGGCGAACCGCTTGCCCTTCAGGCCGGCGTCAGTGCGGATCTCGTCCAGCGCGTGCGGGAACGTCTGCAGCGTTACCACGATGATCAGCTCACCGTTCTTCAGCGCCTGCGCCAGCAGACCCGACTTCGATTTCGCGCCGGCCTTGCGGACGTCCTCGGGGCTGATAGTGGCGACGATCTTGCCGGTGCCGTCGATCTGCCGGATCGCATCCTGCAACTGGGAGTCGAGCACGGTGCGGTCCACCACCACGATGACCGAGTCGAAGACCTTCCGATCATCGACATGCAGCCGCGCCAGCCTGTGGGCCGTCCAGGCAATGGTGTTCGTCTTCCCCGACCCGGCCGAGTGCTCAATCAGATACCGCTGCCCGACACCCTCCTCCTTCACCGCGTCGACAATGTTCGTGACGGCCTCCCACTGGTGGAACCGCGGGAAGAGCATGCTCGTACGCCGCACCGAGGTGCCGGTAGTGACGTCCCATTCCTCCTTGGTCTGCACGATCATCAGCCGCCCGATGATGTTCAGCCAAGCGTGTTTCTCCCAGACGCGTTCCCATAGGTACGCCGTCGACGACCGTCCGTCCGCGCCTGGAGGGTTGCCGGCGCCGCTGTCGAAGCCGATGTTGAATGGCAAAAAGTGGGTCTTTTCCCCCTCCAGCCTCGTGGCCATCGCCGCCAGGTCGTTCGAAACCGCGAAGTGCACCAGCGCCCGGTGACCGAACGACAGCAACGGCTCCGGCCGCCCGTTCGTCAACGGGTTGCGCTTCTGCTTGTACTGGTTGACTGCTTCGTCCAGCGACTGGGTGAAGTCGGTCTTCAGCTCCACCGTGGCCACCGGGAGCCCGTTGACGAAAAACACCAGATCGATGCTGCGCTGGTCGGCAGTCGAGAAGTGCACCTGCCGCATCACCCGCACCCGCATCGCCTCGTAGCGAGTCGCCGTGGTCTCGTTGAGCGACGTATCCGGGCGGAACTGCGCCATCTTCAGCCGACCACCGCCGATGTACTGCACCCCGTTACGCAGGACGTTCAGTGTCCCGCCGCCGTGCTCCAGCGGCCGGTCGAGCGCTGCGGTCAGCACGTCGAGGAACTTCGCCTGCGACCCCGCCGCCTTCAACGCTTTCTTGAACGCGGCCTTCTGCGTCCCCTCCAGCCATGCGAACAGATCAGCCGGGAACAGCGCTCGCTCCCGGTCGTACTCACCACCGTCACGGTCGTTCTCCGAGTACAGCCAACCATGAGCCCCGAGGTGCTCACAGATCTCCGTCTCGAAGACCACCTCGTTATGGTCGGCCATCACGCCACCACTCGTACGTTGATCTGCCCCGTTACCGCCGCCGTGATCAATGCCAGCCTCCGCTCCCTGGAGAGCTCAATGAACCGCTCAGTCTCGGCGATCAGAGAGTCAATCTTGGCTGTCCGCTCATCAAGATCCGCAACGATCCGACGCTGCTCGTCCAACGGTGGCAACTGCATAATGAGATCCCTGATGTCTCGCTGTGAGATCTTCTGCATCGATGGACTGGTCCCCTTGGAAGCAAGGCTGATTTGGTATCTGACGTGACCAGATCGGAGAGCATAGGAAACGAACTCAGGATCCACTCCTCTGGCAACCGTCAGCCCGTAGTTGAGATCGCTGAGCATCAAGCGTGGGTAGGAGCGGTCCACTACAGCAGATGCCCCAACCAATTCCTTGGAGTTCGCCCTAGACATGACGATCTCTCCAGGCTCGACCACAAACTCTGGCCTCGGCGTCATCTCATCTGGTAGCCGCTTGCTCTCCATCGGGTTGAACTTCCCACTGTTTGAGCATCCGACCTTCAGTACCCCCCACTCCATCACCCCATTCGGGGGCCAGGGCTCGCAGTTGGGACTCCACCCTTGGCGGATCCGGGTGACGAGACGCCTAAGCGCGACGGGTTCCCCGCTGGCAGTGGCCGTTGCCATCACAGCAGCCTTCCGCTCGCTGAGCATCTCGATCAGCCGCTGCTGCTCCTCGATGAGTGTGTCGATTCTGGCCGTCTCGCGGTCGAGGTAGTCGGCGATGGCCCGCTGCTCGGCGTGATCGGGAATGTAGGCGTCGATCGTCTTCAGGACTGAGAACGGCACCTCCGTGGTCCGAACGTTGGCTTGGTCGCCTGCACCAATTCCCCGCTCGCGCTTGATGAGCTCCTTGGTGAACCACGAAGATTTCATCAGGTACGCGACAAAGTGGGGATCAGTCCCCTCGCAGGGGCGCATGACCTCGTAGTGGTAGGTGACCAACCCGTCCTCTGCTGCGACGCCCATAGCGCCGGAGCGGATGCTCATCTTGTTGAAGACGATGTCGTTGGCTCGGCACACCTTGTAGTTGTCGAGGGATTCAGCCCGCTGGGGGGCGTCCGTCAACTCGCTTCGCCGGATGACACCTCGTGTCTGGGACACCGACATGAGTGGAAGATCAACACCTGGGATCCGCTCGTCGATCTTCTCCATCGCGTGGCCGAAGCGCGTCACTGCTCTACCTCCCGCAGCAGCTCGAGGATTTTGCCAACCTGCTTATCCAGATCGGCGTCGATCTCGGCAAGCGGACGGGGCGGAATGTACTTGTAGAAGTGGCGGGTGAAGGGGATCTCGTAGCCGGTCTTGGTTTTGGTCCAGTCGATCCAGGCGTCAGGAACGTGTGGCTTTACCTCCTCGTCGAAATACGTCTGGATGACTTCGCGCTCCCCTGCCGCGCCGATGGTTGAGCCGCCGTAGGTGAAGGGCACGTTTTCGGTGTCACGCTTTTTCGAGTCGGGCTTCGGATTACCCTTGCGGTCCACGACAGGGTTCCCGTCCTCATCGAACAGGGGGCGTTCGACGGTGATGGTCCAGTAGCCGAACTCGTCGTTGCGCAGGACCTTGGAGAGGTCGGGGTCAGCGTCCTCGAAGTCGGCGTACAGCCGCACGACCTTGGCGCGGTCATCGTCGCTGATCTCGCGTCCCTTGGACCCGAGGTTCTTGCGCATCTTGGTCCAGAACGATGTGCCATCGATGAGCTGGACCTTGCCCTGGCGGTCGGGGTGCTTGGTGTTGTCGAGGATCCAGACGTAGGTAGCGATGCCGGTGTTGAAGAACATGTTGGTCGGCATGGCGATGATCGCCTCGACGAGGTCGTTCTCCAGCAGCCATCTGCGGATGTTGGAGGGGCCGGATTCGGCGGCGCCGCTGAAGAGCGGCGAGCCGTTCATGACGATGCCGACGCGGCCGCCGCCGTCCTCGGGTGCGCGCATCTTGTGGGCCAGGTGGAGCAGGAAGAGCATCTGGCCGTCCGAGGTCGCGGGGAGTCCCGGCGCGAAGCGGCCGTAGGGGCCGGCGGAGTCGCGCTCCTTCGTGACTGCCTTGGCGTACTGCTTCCAGTCCACCCCGTATGGCGGGTTGGACATGCAGTAGTCGAACTGGCGGCCCTTGAAGGCGTCATCCGTAAGCGTGTTGCCGAACGCGATGTTGGTCGCGTCGTGGCCCTTTGCGAGCAGGTCGGACTTGCAGATGGCGTACGACTGCGGGTTGTACTCCTGGCCGTACAGGCTCAGCTTGGCGTCGGGGTTCTGGTCGAGCAGGTGCTCCTCTGCCAGGGAAAGCATGCCGCCGGTGCCGGCGGTGGGGTCGTACAGCGAGCGGATGATGCTGCCTTCAGTGAGGTCGACGTCCTTCTCTGCGAAGAGCAGGTCGACCAGCAGCCGGATCGCATCGCGCGGCGTGTAGTGGTCTCCGGAGGTCTCGTTCGCGGCCTCGTTGAACCTGCGGATGATGTACTCAAACGCATCCCCCATGTCCGCATTGGACACCACGTCGGGATGCAGGTCGACAGCGCCGAAGGACTTGACGATCTCGCGCAGGAGCCCGGCCTTCTCCAGGGCCAGGATCTCCTTCTTGAAGTCGAAGTACTCGAACACGTCCACGTCGGCGGAGAACCGGTCGATGTAGTCAGCGAGGTTGTCCGCCAGCCCGTCCGCATCGGCCAGCAGGTTCGCGAACTCGTAGTTGGAGGTGTTGTAGAACGTCCGCCCCGTGACCTTCTTGACCTCGACCTTGAGCCGGTTCGGGTTCTCATACCTCGCAGCCAGCTCCCGTACCACCGCGCGGTCCGGCTCGAGTACGCAGTCGAGCCGTCTCAGGATCGTGAACGGGAGGATCACTGTCCCGTACTGGTTGGGACGGTAGGGGCCTCGAAGCTGGTCAGCGATTGACCAGATGAAGCTACCGAGCGCGCTCACAAGGTTCCTCACGAGAATCGTCTAGCAGAGACGACCACTCTGCCAGAGGCAGCCACCAGCGTCCCAGGGTTCATCTTTTGGTGACCTCGGCCAGGGCTGATCTGCGTGAGCGATGCGTGAGCGGACGGGGCAACATGTGCCGGTTCGGGCGGGATCGTGGATCACAGCGCAACGCTCTGACCTGCGGGTTCATCACTAGGTGATCGATGCTGGCAGCAGCCAGCATGATCACTTTCGGGCTCGTAATGCGTAGGTCGCGGGTTCGAATCCCGCAGGCGGCTCAGGGAAGGCCCGGTCAGATGTTCTGACCGGGCCTCTTGTGTTGGGCGGGGCGGGGCGGTTGGGCGGGTCGAGGTAGGCGAGGACGCCGAGGACGCGGCGGTTGTCGGCGTCGGTGGGGAGGAGGTTGAGCTTGGTGAAGATGTCGCTGATGTGCTTGGCGACGGCTCGACCGTCTCCGGGGCGCTGCTACCGGTGCAGGACGGTCCCGCCTTCGATGACCCAGAGGCCGGCCGGGACCGGGGTGCACTTGGTTACTTTGGCTGGTGCGTTCGGGTTCCGGTAGTCGGAGGCGGCCCAGCCGACCCGGCGTTCGCCGTGTTCGTCGGCCGGGTAGTAGGTCAGCCCGGCCTCGGGGTGCCAGCCGGGCCGTGAGGTGGTCGGCCGGCCGCCGACCGGGGTGACGGTGACGAGATCGATCGGCCCGGTGACGGTGACCGCACCGCTGCCGTCGACCGTCAGGCAGTCGATGTCGAACTCGACCCGGACGGTGCCGTCCTTGGTGAAGACGTGCTGGGCCACGGCGTGCCCCCGGGCGCGGCCGTCGACCGTCCGGGCGTCGACGCGGGCGGTGAGCCGCTCGCCCGGGTTGGGGCCCGGGCCGTGCTCGTTGAGCAGGGTCCAGCTGTGCAGGGCGAGGTGCCCGGCCGGTACGGGCGCGGCCGCGGCGGTGCCCGCCGTTCCGGCGGCGAGGGCCGTGACGGCGGTGGCGAGCGCGACGGCGGCGGTGGTCTTGCGCATGATCGATCCTCTACGGGAAGAAGGGAGTCGGGCTGCTGCCCGGCTGCCTCCAAGCTCCCAGCCGACCCCCGGCCGCGGCCTCCACCGTACGAACGGACCGGCTCCCCCCGGTGGGGGAACCGGTCCTCCTCCGGGGGGCTCAGCGGGTGGCGTGCCGCACCGCGTCCAGCGCGAGCGCGGCCGCCGCCAGCGCCGCGGCGACACCCGCGACCGCCGCCGGGGCCGGGGCCCGCTCCCCGGAGACGCCGAGGAAGTCCAGCCCGGCGACGTGGTTGACCATTCCGTACCAGAGCAGCGGGTAGACGGTCTGGAACAGCCGGGGGCCACGGGTGAGGCCGCCGAGCAGCAGCGCCAGCGCCGGGACCAGCAGCGCCCCCGCCAGCGCCCCCGCCGCGGCCCGGGACTGCCCGGCGCCGAGCAGGCGCGCGGCCGGCACGGCCGTCACCGCCAGCGCGGGGAGGATCCCGGCGAGCAGCCCGGCCAGCCCCCGGCGCAGCGGGGACGGGCAGGCGCCGAGCAACTCGCCGACGCTGCCGCCGCCCGCCCGGTGGCCCAGCCGGGACCAGAGCGGCACCGGCCAGAGCATCGCGAACGGCAGCACCTGGTGGCTCGGCCTGTCCGGGGCGACGCCCGCCGCGGCCACGGCCAGCACGCCCGCCCCGGCCCACCACCACAGCCGTCGGCCCGGCTCCAGGATCCGCAGCTCCCCGAGCACGGCGGCGAGGCCGCTGCGGCCCTCCCGGGCCGGGGTCAGCCGGGCCGGGTCGGGGGCGAAGCCGGCCGGGGCGGTCTCGGCCCCGGCCGCGGGTGCCTGCGCCTCCGAGGCCGTGGCGGGGCGGGCGCTTCGACCGGCCCCGGCACCGTCGAAGCGGCCGAACCAGAGCGCCCCGACCAGCGCGATCCCCACCGCCATGCCGACCAGCAGCAACCCCGTGGCTGCCGGTCCGACCGCCTCGCCCGGCCCGAGGCCGGGCCAGTCGAAGCTGCCGGTCACCCGGTTGTCCGCGGTCAGGCCGACCGCGAACTCCACCCCGTCCACCGGCCGCCCGCCCGCCGCGAGCACCTCCCGGATCGACGCGGTGATCCGCCGCATGCCCAGCAGGTCCGGCCCGCCGCCGGCCTGCGCGCCCAGCACCAGGACAAGCCAGACCGCGAACCAGACCATCGCCCCCAGCCCGCCGCGCAGCCCGCGTACGGTGTCGAAGAGCACCGCGCACCCGGCCACCGCCGCCAGCAGCGGCAGCGCGATCAGGACGTACGGCAGCAGCAGCCGCACCACGTCCACCCGGTCCGAGTCCCCCTTGACCAGCTGCACCCCGAGCGCCGTCCCGGCCAGCGCGAGCAGCATCGAGCCGAACAGCAGCAGGTTGCTGCCGAACTTGCCCGCCAGATAGCCGATCCGGCTCAGCGGGGTGGCGGCGAGCAGCTGGCCGACGCCGCTCTCCTCGTCCCGGACGACCGTGCCCCGGGCGATCCCGAAGCCCGCCAGCGACAGCCAGACCGCCCCGCCGAGCGCCGTGACCGTCCCCACGTAGCCGCTGGTGTAGCGGCCGTGCAGGTCGGTCACTTGGAACACCTCCCAGCGGGAGTCGCCCACCGGTGCGGCCAGCAGCCCCAGCGCGAGCGTGCCGAGCAGCACCACCGGATAGCCCGGCCGCCGCCGGCGCTCCCGGAAGTCGGCCAGCGCGAGCGCCCCGATCCTGGTCAGCACGCCGGCACCCGCTCGGGCCCGGCGGTGAGCAGCAGGTACGCGTCCTCCAGCCGGGGCGGTACGGGCTGCGCCCCGGGTGCCGGCGGGTGTCCGGACAGCACCCGGGCCCGGACCCCCTGTGGGGTGCGGGTGGTGCCGCCGAGCAGGAACCGCGAACGCAGCGGCGGGAGTTGATCGGCCGTCACGGTCAGTTCCCAGACCGAGCCCTCGGCGCCGCGCAGCAGCTCCTCCGGGCTGCCGTGGTGCAGCAGCCGGCCGTCGCCCATCACGGCGATCCGGTCGGCGGCGGCGGCCACGTCCGGGACGATGTGGGTGGACAGTACGACGATCCGCTCGGCGCCGAGCCCGCTCAGCAGGCTGCTGAAACGCAGCCGCTCCTCCGGGTCCAGCCCGACCGTGGGCTCGTCCACGATCAGCAGCGCCGGGTCGTTGAGCAGCGCCTGGGCGATGCCGACCCGCTGGCGCATCCCGCCGGACATCGCGCCCAGCCGCTGCCCGGCCGCCCCGGACAGGTTCACCAGCTGGAGCAGCTCCTCGATCCGGGCCCTGGCCGAGCGCCGCCGCAGCCCCTTGGCGGCGGCCAGGTAGCCGAGGAACTCGCGGGCGGTGAGCTGCGGGTAGACGCCGAAGTCCTGCGGCAGGTAGCCGACGGTGCGGCGCAACGGTCCGGGCCGGCGGGCGATGTCGACGCCCTCCCACAGCACCCGGCCCGAGGTGGGCCGGGTGACCGTGGCCAGGATGCGCATCAGGCTCGACTTGCCGGCGCCGTTGGCCCCCAGCAGGCCGAGCACCCCGGGCCGGAGCGTCAGTGAGAAGGAGTCCACCGCGCGCCGGCCGCCGCGGTACTCCTTGGTCAGGTCGAGGATCTGCAGTTCGGTCACCCCCGGAATGCTTCCGGTCGGGGCGGCTGCCGACATCTGCCATATGGCAGAGATCCGCGGTGTGCGGAATACGGCGGCGGGGCGTGCGGAAAACAGCGGCGGGGTGTGCGGAAAACGGCGGCGGGGCGGGCCGTGGGGCCCACCCCGCCACCGTTGTCGCCGTCGTACGGACCTACTCCTCGTCGCCGCCGAGGTCGCCGCCGAGGTCGCTGCCGTCCGGGGTGCCGCTGATCGCGTACCCCTGGCGGCGCGCCTCGTAGCAGGCCACCGTCGCGGCCGCCGAGACGTTCAGCGAGCCGACCCGGCCCAGCTGCGGCACGAACACCACCTGGTCGCAGAGCGCCAGCGCCTCGGGGGTGATCCCGCGGTCCTCGTGCCCGAGCACGAAGGCCACCGCCGGAGTCAGCTCGGCGGCGAACATCGGCACCGCCTCGTCCGCCAGCTCCAGCCCGACCACCTTGAAGCCGTCCGCCTTCGCGGCCGCCACCGCCTCGGCGACGGTCGGGAAGTGCTCGACCTTCAGGTACTTGTCGGTGCCCATCGCGGCCTTCTGCGCGCCGGACGAGCGCACCGACGGGGTGTCCCCGGTCAGGTACAGCTTCTCGGCGCCCATCGCCGCCCCGGTCCTGACCACCGAGCCGACGTTGAACGGCGACTGCAGGTTCTCCAGGATCATCGCGAGTCGGAACTCGTTGCTGCGCCGCCACGAGCGGTGCAGACGCTTCAGTTCGGTCCCGCGCAACTGCTTCACGACGTGGTACCCCGTCCACTCTCGGAGCCCTCGCCCGTATCCGGGCGGGGGCGCGCTTCCAGAATCCGGAACCCGTTGACCGACGTGACCCGGGAGGTCGGGTAGCCCTGCTCGTTGAGCCACTTCTGCAGCGAGTCCGAGCCCAGGTGCTTCTGCACCACGAGGAACGCCGAGCCGTCCGGGGTCAGCCGGCCGAGCCAGTGCGTCAGCAGCCCGCGCAGCGCGGCCTTGCCGATCCGGATCGGCGGGTTGGAGTAGATGGTGGCGAAGCGGACGTCCTCCGGGACGTCGTCCGGCAGCGCGGCCTGGACGTTGCCCAGCCGCAGTGCCTCGGCGTTCAGCCGCACCAGTTCGAGCGCCCGCTCGTTGACGTCCACCGCCCACACCGGCAGCCGTCGGCGCCGGGTCGCCCAGGTCAGCGCGATCGGGCCGTAGCCGCAGCCGACGTCCAGGATCGGGCCGCGCACCCGCGGCTGCGGGGCGTGCTCCAGCAGGATCCGGGTGCCCGGGTCGAGTCGGCTGCGGGAGAACACCCCGGCGTCGGTTGTCAGTTCCAGGGTGACGTCCGGGAGGGAGACCGTGATCGGCCGGCGCTCGCTGGCGACCTCGGGTGCACCGGTGAAGTAGTGCGAGCCGGACATGGACTTCCCGTCGTTCGTTGCGGCCGTCGTTCGCGGGGGCCGTCGTTCGTAAGGGCCTCGGGGCCACCGGGTGGGTGCGGGTAAGCCCTGGGTACGGCACCGATCGTACCCCCGGTGGCCTGCGGCGCGTTCCGCGCGGCCGCGGGGCCCGTCCTCGGACTCCCGCCCGCGGGGCGACGCCGGTGCGGGCGGCCGCTACAGCGTGCCGGGGGTCTTGCGGGTGGCCACGTTGATCCGGTTCCAGGCGTTGATGGTGAAGCAGACCGAGATCAGCTGCGCCAGCTCCGCCTCCCCGAAGTGCTCGGCGGCCCGGGCGTACACCGGGTCCGAGACCCCGCCGTCGATCCGCGCGACCTCCTCGGCCAGTGCCAGCGCGGCCCGCTCGCGCTCGCTGTACACCCCGGCCGGGGCCTCGCGCCAGACCGGCAGCAGGTAGATCCGCTCGTCGGTCTCGCCGGCCTTTCGGGCGTCCTTGGCGTGCATGTCCAGGCAGTACGCGCAGCCGTTCAGCTGCGAGGTGCGCATCTGCACCAGCTCGACCAGCGCCGGGTCCAGGCCCTCACGGGCGGCGGCGTCCAGGGCGATCATCGCGCGGAACACCTTCGGGGCGGTGCGGGCGTAGTCGAGGCGGGCGGGGGCGGCGGTGGTGTCGTTCGTCGTCATGGCTACGACCCTAGGCACGGAATGAACCTGTTCCTTGGGTCATTGGGACACCTGTTTCGTGGGTCAATTCCGCTCCGGGCAACACGCCGGAGCGGCCCCGGCGCATCGCGTCCGGCCGCCCGGCGGCGGATACTGCCAGTACCGCCACCCGTGAAGCCTCCGAACAGCGAGGACGGACGCCATGCCGCAGAATCACGAGGACTACCTGATCGACGAGGCCGTCGAAACCGTCGAACCCGACGACGAGGAAACCGCCGGCGGCGAGTACGACGAGGTCGCCGAACGCCGGGCCCTCGGTGCGGACCCGGCCACCGACGTCGCGGACGCCGCCGAACAGAGCCGGGTGGTCCAGCTCGACGAGGACGACTACCGGGAGTAGGACCCGCCGTCCTACAGCGCCTTGCGGCGCTGCAGCCAGGTCATCGCCGCCCAACCCGGCAGCACCGGCAGGATCAGCGTCAGCAGCCGGAACAGCGCCACCGCCGCCAGCGCCCCGCCCTTCTCCATCGACGCGCTCTGCTGCAGCCCCAGCGTCAGCGCCGTGTCCACCGCGCCGGCCCCGCCCGGGGTCGGCGCGGCATTGCCCGCCGCATTGCCCACCAGGAACACCACCGCCACCGAGGCGAAGGACGGCTCGCGGCCGATCGCCCGCACGCAGCAGTACAGACAGGCGATCAGGCAGATCGACACCAGCAGCTGCCCGGCCACCCCCACCGCCAGCCGCCCCGGATTGCGCAGCAGATCCAGCAGCCGCGGCAGCACCTCGGCCGTCAACGGCCGCAGCCGCGCCGCCAGCCAGCGCCGCGCCGACGGGATCGCCCACACCAGCGCCAGCAGCACCGCCGCCACCGCCAGCCCGCCCACCACCGCGGGCAGTGCGTCCAGCTCCGAACCGCCGGGCTGCAGGTCCAGGAGGTAGACGAAGGCCCCCAGCTGCAACAGGTGCAGCACCAGCCCGATCAACTGCCCCACCCCGACGCTGGACAGCGCCTGCGCGGTCGGGATGTTCGCCTGCTGCAACAACCGGGTGTTCAAGGCGATCCCGCCGACGCCCCCGGGCGACACCAGCTTCACGAACGCCCCGGCCAACTGCGCCAGCACCGCGTTGCGGAAGTCCAGCCTCTCCGGCACGAACCCGACGAACCCCATCGCCGACGCCACGTGGCTCGACCCCGCCGCCACCAGCGCCAACACCAGCCACCACGGATCGGCGTCGGCCAACGCCGCGACCGGATTGTCCTCCGCCGCGAAGAACTGCGGAATCAGCAGCCACCCGGCCACCACGGCGAGCAAGGTCCGCGGCCGCAACCGCTCCAGCCGCACCGGCCGCCCGACCACCTCCGGCCGTCCCCGCACCACCTCCGCCCGGATCTCCTCCAACAACCCCCCGGACGGAACCTCGGCGCTGCGGGGGCCCCGGGGCTGCCCGTCGACGGCTGTGGCGGACCCGTTCCTGGAGGCGGTCACCAGCGCCGGAGCCGACAGGTCGGTTCCGGCGCCCGGCTGCGCCTCGTGCGCGCTCTCGGCCGGCGCCGCGGCTCGGGGCGCGGGTACGGGGGCGTGTTCGCCGCCGCCGTGACTCCGCTGCGGCTCGGAGCCTGCCGCGCCGACTTCGGCGCCCGGCTGGATCGCAGGTCGCAGATCGGCACACCTTTCGGTCTCCTCGCCCCGCCGTCCCGGCGCCGCAGCGGTCGCGCCCCTGCTCAGCCCTTCTTCCGACTCCACGGCGGCCGGGGGCGTGCTCGGCCCGTTGTCCTGCGCGGTGGCGGCATTCGGCTTCGCGTGCTGTTTGAGGGCCTGGCGGGTGGTGCGGGCGAGGGCGATGGGTTGGAGGAGGGGGAGGGCGGCGGCGACCGGGTCGGGGCCGAGGACGGTGGTGGCGGTGTGGACGGAGCGGGCGGCGCCGGCGCGCAGGGCGAGGGTGGTGAGGAGCTGGGCGATGTCGCAGCGGAGCACGAGTTCGCTGGCCGCGATGTCGCCGTCGGCGAAGTCGACCAGGTGGACGGCGCCGGTGTCGTCGATCAGCACGGAGGTGGGGACCAGGGCGCGGTGGGCGATCTCGCGGCGCTGGAGGAGGGCGAGTTGGCGCCAGGTGTCGGCGAGGAGGCCGTCGGTGATCTCCTCGTCGGCGAGCTGGTCCAGGGTGCGGCCGGCCAGGTGCTCGTACGCGATGAGGGCGGTGTCGTGGCCGAGGCCGGCCGTGGCGGCGATGCGGCGGGTGCGGACGCCGGCGGCGAGGGCCGCGTAGGTGACCAGGGCCTCGTGTTCCAGCCCGGTGCGCGGGGAGCGCAGTGCGCGAGGGTGCGGGGCGGTGCGCAGCCGCAGTCGGCGCCAGGCACGCCGGACGGCGGCGGCGGTGACGGCCTGCCGGTCGAGCAGCTGGACGTCGAGTTCGGGCCACCCGTCGGCCTGCCGGACCCGGTAGCGGTCCGGCCCGACGGGGAGGGCCTCGACCGGCCGCTGCCCGCTGTCCCGCAGGGCCCGCAGCACCTCGCCGGGCCGTGGCCGGGGGTCCGGGGTGCCGACGGCGTACAGGGCGCCGTGGGCGCCGGTCCAGCCGATGAGCAGGCCGAGCAGCAGTGCGGTGGGGGTGGCGTAGCCGCCGGCCAGTCCGGCGAGGCCGGAGAGGGCGAGGACGGCCCAGGGCAGGCGCCGTTCACGGCTGCCGGAGGCGGTCATGAAGGCGAGGACGGGCGCGAGGTAGCCGTAGACGGGTTCGGTGTGCGCGAGTACGTCGGCGGGCAGCCGCTGGGTGAGCGCGGCGACCAGCGAGGTCGGGGCGAGGTCGTCCGCCCACAGGCCGAGGGCGAGGGTGGCGCCGTACGCGAGGACGGCGGCGAGCAGCCCGTCGGAGACCTGTTGGAGGGCGCGCCGCCGGTCCGGGCCGAGCAGCCGGCGGACGGCGAGTCCGAACGGCAGCAGCAGGACGGCGGCCGTGGTGAGCCCGCCGGCGAGGCCGGCCAGGGGGCGCGGCACCAGTGCGGCGGCTTCGGCGACGTCGGCGGCGAAGCCCCCGGTGGTGGCGCGGGCGTAGCCGGCGAGCAGCAGGGTGATCGCGATCGCGAGCAGGCCGGTGAGCAGCCTGATCAGGGCGACGGGCTGCCGGATCCGGCCGGTGTCGGTGAGCGGCCGCATCCGGGGCGGCCGGGCCCCGGGCTGGCCGTCTCCGGGCTGCCCGGCCCCGGGCGCCCGGGGCCCAGGCTGCCGGGGTATGCCCCCGCCGGTATCCGCCCGCCCGGTGGAGGAGGCGCCGCCGCCCCCGCCGGTGCCCCCGTTCGTTCTCCCCGTCACGATCGCCACGGGTGGCATGCTCCCATGCCACCCGTGACCCCGGAGCGGGGATCCCGCGCGGCCGCTACACCTGCCGGGTCGCCAGCACCCGCCGGTCGGCGACCTCGGCTTCGGCCACGAGGCCCTGGACGTCGACGGCTCACCGGCCCAGGTGCGTGGACGGCCGCCGACACCAGACCCGGTACGACCCCTGGTACAACCCCCGGAGCCCGGGGCGTGTCCTGAGGCGGCCCGGCCCGGGCCGTCATAGCCTTCGACCATGAGTGCCTGCGAAGACCTCGCTATGGCCCCCCGGGACATCAAGCCCCTCCCGCCCACCGACGGCTGCGCCGACTGCCTGGCCCAGGGCCGCCGGGACTGGGTGCACCTGCGGGTCTGCCTGGACTGCGGCCACATCGGCTGCTGCGACTTCTCGCCGCAGCGGCACGCCACCGCGCACTTCCACGACACCTCCCACCCGGTGATCCGCTCCTACGAGCCGGGGGAGGACTGGCGCTGGTGCTTCGTCCACGAGGTCATGGGCTGACCGGGGCAGGGGCCGCCCCGGTGGCACCGGCCCGCAACCCGGATAAAATCCGGACATAACGCCCGTGCGGCCCTCCGGTCGGCATCCGTCCGGCCGTGGCCGCCGAAGGGAGGCCGACGATGACCAAGCGAACTCCGGGCAGCACCGCCAAGCTCCGCCAGGGCGCCCAGGACCTGCTGGAACGCCGGGGCATGGCGAGCACGCCCAGCAGCCTCGGGCCGAAGCCGCGCACCGCGGCCATATCCTCCTACGGCGCCGGGTACCTCTCCGGCGACGCCTTCCGCCACGGCGGGCGCGACGCGGCGACCTCGGCGATGCACGCCGCACCGTCGATGCACGCGGAGCTCAAGGGGCACCGGCACCGCGGCGCGGAGAAGCACTCCGCCCACTGACCGGCGGCGCCCGACGCCGCCCGACGGCCCCGCGGGGGCGGATGCCGCGACCCAGGCGTCCGCCCCTGACGCATGATCAGGGGCGGTGTCCGGGGCGTCTCCGGGGCGTCTCCGGGCGTTCCCCGATGTCGCGAGCGGCCGCTCTCCCGAAGACTCGGTCCCGTCCGAGCCGCCGCCCCCTCCGGGCGCACCGCCGTTGGAGAGTCCCCGCATGAACGCCCCCATCCCCAGCCGCAGTTGGACTACCCTTGTGGCGGCTGGCGCGCTGCTCACCACCGTCACGGTCGGCGCCGCGTCCCCCGCCCTGGCCGCCGACGCCCCGCCGGCCGCCACCACCACCGCCATCGCCACCGCCACCGCGACGTCCCGACCCGGCCCGCTCGACCGGGACGCCCTCGACGCCGCCGTCCACGCCCTCCCCGGCGACATCACCGGCGCCCTGGTGCGCACCGCCGGCCCGGACGCCCGCTGGCACGGCACCTCCGGGGATGACGTCCCGGCCGACGCGAGGTTCCGGATCGGCAGCATCACCAAGGTGTTCACCGCGACGGTGATGCTCCAACTCGTCGCCGAGGGCAAGGTCGACCTGAACGGCACCGTCCAGCAGTACCTGCCCGGTCTGCTCCCGGCCGACTACCCGCCGGTCACCGTCGGCCAGTTGCTCGACCACACCAGCGGCCTGCCCGGGGGCGGCGGCATGACCTCCGGCGACGGCAGCACGGGGTGGTTCGCCGCGCACAAGGCGGACGGGTTCACCCCCGAGCAGGTGGTGGCCGACATGCTCACCCAGCCGATGAGCTTCCCGCCCGGCACCGCCCAGCAGTACAACGGCAACAACTACTTCATCGCCGGCATGGTGATCGAGAAGGTCACCGGCGACAGCTACGCGGATCAGGTGCGGCAGCGGATCACCCGCCCGCTCGGCCTGCACGCCACCTACGTCCCGGACGCCGGCGACCTCGACATCCGCGGCCCGCGCGCCACCGGCTACCTGGACGTCAAGGCCGCCGACGGCAGCGCCGACCGGGTGGACGTCACCGAGCAGAGCCCGTACCCGTGGGCCGAGGGCGGCATGATCTCCTCCGCCGCCGACCTGGAGCACTTCCTCGGTGCCCTCTTCCGCGGCCGGCTGCTGCCGCCCGCCCAGCAGACCGAGCTGTTCGACGTCCCGGACCTGCCGAACCACCACAACAAGAACTGCGACATCGGCCCGACCGCCGGGCACGCCTGCTTCAGCACGGGCGGCCTGCTGCGCGCCGTCCTGCCCAACGGCGTCGAGGTCTGGGGCAAGACCGGCTCCCGCCCCGGCTACACCAGTGCGGTCTTCGCCACCCGCGACCTCTCCCGCACCGTGGTGGTCAGCCTCAACCCGACCGGCATCGACGGCCAGGAGGCCCCCACCCAGTGGAAGTTGCTGACCACCGGCTTCGGTTCCGGTCAGGCGTACGGCAAGAAGTGACCCGACTGATGTCAGTGCCGTGCGCTAGGTTCCTGTCGGCACATCAGAACGCGGCAGGACGACGGGGGCGACCATGGCCGAGGTGATCACGGAGGAGCCGGTCGAGCTCCAGTTGGAGAGATACCGCACGGAGTTGACGGGCTACTGCTACCGCATGCTCGGCTCGGTCTTCGAGGCCGAGGACGCGGTGCAGGAGACCATGGTCCGGGCCTGGCGCGGGCACAAGGGTTTCGAGGGCCGGGCCGCGCTGCGCTCCTGGCTGTACCGAATAGCCACCAACGTCTGCCTGGACGCGCTGAACGGCCGGGGCGCCCGGGCCCGTCCGATGGACCTGGCCGGGCCGGTGACGGTGGCCACCGCGAGCGGCACCCAGCTGCCCGAGGTGACCTGGATCGGCCCCGCGCCGGACGGCCGGGTGCTCCCGGAGACGGGGGACCCGGCCGAGGTGGCCGCCCAGCGCGAGTCGGTGAAGCTGGCCTTCGTCGCCGTGCTGCAGCGCCTCGCGCCCCGGCAGCGGGCGGTGCTGATCCTGCGCGAGGTGCTCGGCTGGAAGGCCGCCGAGGTGGCCGAACTGCTCGGCGTCACGGTCGCCTCGGTCAACAGCGCGCTGCAGCGAGCCCGCGCGGTGCTCGCCGCGGACGCCTCGGCCGTCCGCCCGGCCCCGGCACTGGACGCGGACCACCGCGCGCTGCTGGACCGCTACGTCCGCGCCTTCGAGGCGTACGACATGGACGGCCTGGCCGCGCTGCTGCACGAGGACGTCACGCTCAACATGCCGCCGTTCGCGATGTGGTTGCAGGGGCAGGACGAGATCCGGGCCTGGATGCTGGGCCCGGGGCACGGCTGCCGGGGCTCCCGGCTGCTGCCGGTGACGGCCAACGGCGGCCCGGCCTTCGCCCAGTACCGGCCGAGCCCGGCGGGCGGGCACGAGCCGTGGGCGCTGGTCGTCCTGGAGGTGTCAGGGGGCCGGATCACCGGCTTCACCAACTTCCTGGACACCGACGTGCTCTTCCCGCTCTTCGGCCTCCCGCCCCGGCTGGACGCCGAGTAGCCCCGCCGGCTCCGCGAGCTCGGTCAGTGCCGCGAGTTCCGTCAGGGCCGCCGGCTCTGCGAGCTCGGTCAGGGCCGCCGACTCCGTGAGTTCCGCGAGGTCCAGCGGATCCGCCGCTCCCGGCAGCAGCGCCGAGAGCCCGCTGAACGCGAGCAGCTCCCGCAGCGGGCCGTCCGCGTTCAGCAGCACCAGGCCGACCCCGTGCCGGGCTGCGGTCAGCCGCAGCCGGGCGAGGGCGTCGACGACGGCCAGGTCGGGGGCGGTCAGCGCGCCCAGGTCACAGGTCAGTACGGCTTCGTCCGGTGTGGTCCTCATACCGGTTGGACCCTCGGGAGGGCGCGGACTCATCGGTCCGGGGCGGATCCGTTGTCGGATCGTCCGATGGCAGAGTGGGGGGCGACCGCACCCACCCTGCCCGAGGAGGAGCACAGTGACGGCCGAACCCTTGAGGTCCCGCGAGGAATGGTTGGCCTCGCTGCCCCGGATCTACGCGGCGGCGGGCTGCCTGCTGCGCGACGAGTCCGGCCGGATCCTGATCGTGAAGGCGGGGTACCGCGAGCACTGGCAGTTCCCGGGCGGGACGATCGACCTGGGCGAGGGCCCGGTCGAGTGCGCCGTGCGGGAGTTGGAGGAGGAGACCGGCATCGTGAGGGAGGCCGGCGAGCTGCTGGCCATCTCCTGGACCCACCCCTCGGGCGAACTGGACCACCCGGCCGAGCACTTCATGTTCGACTTCGGCACCGTCCCGGACGGCACCCCCGTGACCGTCCCGGCCGGCGAGCTGGACACCTACCGCTGGGCCCCCGTCGAGGAGGCCCTGGAACTGCTCGGCCCGGCCCGTTCGGCCCGACTGCGGGCGGCGCTGGAGGCGGCCGTCGACGGTCGGGTCCGGATCGTCACCACCCACATCTCCGGGTTCTAGCGCGCGGTTGACCGCAAGCGTACGGAAGCGCCCTGCCCCGGAGGGGAGTTCCGTCCGGGGCAGGGCGCCGGTTCCTCACTGCTGCTGCTCGGCCTCCGCGTCGCGGGCGGCGATGATGGCGGCGATGGCCTCCGAGATGAAGGTCTCCGCCTCGGACTTGTCCACCTTCAGCCCGGCGAGCACGCCCTGCCCGTTCTCCCACTCCAGCAGCGCGAGCAGGATGTGCTCGGTGCCGACGTAGTTGTGTCCGAGCTTGAGCGCCTCGCGGAAGGTCAGCTCCACCACCTTCTTGCCCTGGGCGTCGTACGGGATCAGCGCGGGCACCGCCTGCTCGACGGCGGCCGGCAGGACGGCGGTGGCCGCCGCCCGGACGGCCTCCGGGGTGACGCCCTGGGCGGCGAGCGCCTTGAGCCCGATGCCCTCGGGCTGGGCGAGCAGGCCGAGCAGGATGTGCTCGGCGGTGATCTCGGCGTTGCCCGCCTGTCGGGCCTCCTCCTGCGAGGCCACCATGACCTTGCGGGCCCGGGGCGTGAACCGGGAGAAGCCCTGGCTGGGGTCGAGGTCGGCCAGGGTGCCCGGGTCCTTGGGGACGAAGCGCTTCTGGGCGGCCTGCTTGCTGACGCCCATGCTGCGGCCGATGTCGGTCCAGGAGGCGCCGGAGCGGCGGGCCTGGTCCACGAAGTGGCCGATCAGGTGGTCGGCGAGGTCGCCGAGGTGGTCGGCGGCGATGACCGCGTCGGAGAGCTGGTCGAGCGCGTCGACGTGGACCTTCTTGATCGCGGCGATCAGGTCGTCGAGGCGCAGCGGAGTGGTGGTGGGAACAACGGGATTCTCCATGCGTCAACCATAGGTTGTCGATCCATGATCGTCAACCATCGGTTGACGCTACCCGTGAGTAGCGTTCCCGCGGCCAGGCCAGGCCAGGCCAGGCCAGGCCAGGCCGCGCTCCGAGCCGGGTCCCGTAAGGTCCTCGGACAGGCCTTAGGCGGCGGGCAGCAGCCGGTCCCGGACGGCGGCGATCTGGGCCGGCGTGGCCCCCGCCGCCAGCAGGTAGCCCGCCGGGTCGAGCCCGTCGAGCGTGGACTCCAGGACGGCCTCGGCGGTGGTCCCGGCCTCGGCCAGCACCGCGTCGATCCGCTGGTACGGGTCCGACAGGCCGAGCATCCCGTAGAGCGGGCGGACGTTGGGGCCGCTCAGCAGGTAGTCCTCGGCGATCGCGGCCCGGTCGACCCCGGCCAGGGCGAGCAGCAGCAGCGCTGCCAGGCCGGTGCGGTCACGGCCGGCGCCGCAGTGCACCACCAGGCCGCCGGGGCGGGCGCCCGCGATCGCGGAGATCAGCGCGACGGCGGCGTGCGGGCAGTGGTCCAGGTAGGGGCGCAGGGCCAGCGGGGTGCCGTCCAGCCGGCCGTAGGTGTCCCACCAGGCGGAGCCGGCCAGTTCGTCCAGCGGGACGCGGATCAGCTCGACGCCCTCGGGGAGCGGGAGGAGCGGCTGGTACTCCTCGGTGTCGCGCAGGTCGACCACGGTGCGGACACCGTGGTCGAGGAGGGCGTCCCAGCCCTCGCGGGTGAGGCGGTCCAGGTTGTCGGCCCGGGCTATCGCCCCGCGGGCGGTCAGCCGACCGGAGGCGGTGGGCAGTCCGCCCAGGTCGCGGACGTTCAGGCAGCCGTCCCAGGCGAGGGTGCGGTCCTCGGTGGTGGTCAGCGCGTTCGTCCGCATGGTGGGCTCCCCGGTTCGTCGTTTCGGGGGGTCCCGTTACCCCCTCGTTATAAGGACTCCCGGAGGATTCCGATGGTTCCTGACTGTTCGAATCGTCGGAACCGGCAATTCAGGCGGTTGTCGATGCCTGGCCGGTCTGGCTGCTCGGGCGGCAGGCGGCTCGGGTGGCAGACGGCTCAGGCGGCTCAGGCGGCGGTCGGGTGCTCGGCCTCGGCGCTGACCAGCTTCTCGATCGGCTCGACCGCGATCTGACCGAGCATCGAACCGCCCACGATCGCGCCGATCAGGAACACGGTGGACAGCCAGGCCATGGTCGAGACCGGCAGGGTGAAGGCGCCGATCACCCGGGCCGCGCACTCGGTCAGCAGCGCGGTGCCCCAGATCCCGGCGAACACCCGCTCGTGGCGGCGGAAGGCCCGCGAGGCGGCCGCCCGGCCCTCGACCAGCCGCTGCCAGGCGCCGGCGCGCTCCCGGTTTCCCTTGGTGACGAACGGCATCAGCATCGGGGTCATCACCGGCCGGCCGACCAGCGCCGAGACCAGGATCGCCAGTGCCACGGTGCCGCTCAGCCCGCCGTCCTTGGCGATCATCATGCGGGCGTCGCCGGTGACGAAGGTGAGCGCCAGGCCCGCCAGGTTGACCACCAGCATCAGAGTGGCCCACAGGTTGAGCTTGCGCTCGCTCAGCAGCCCGAGGACGGTCCGGCCGGCCGGGAAGGCGCTGCTCCAGGCCAGCGCGGCGAACTCGCTCAGACCGCAGACCGAGTGCAGCACGTAGTAGCCGACCAGCGGGGCGACCACGTCGAGGGCGAGCGGGCGGAGCCCGGAGACCAGCGGGTTCGGCGCCTTGGCGTGCGCGGCGCCCTGGGCCGGAGAGGCGGCGGGGGCGGTGGTGCCGGCGGCGCTGACGGTCTGGCTGCTCATGGTGGGTTCCTCCCCGACTGGTGGCCGCGGGCTCCGGCCCGCGTCGTGCCTCCAGTTTTTCCGGCCGACCCCCCGTCAGAGCAGTGCCGTCCGTTGCCGGATCCGCATGACAGTTGTCACGGTGCGCTCCATGACATGCCCTCCGACCTGCACGTTCCCAAGGGGCTGACGCACAGCTCGCGGCCCAGCGTGCCCAGCGGCGGACGGCGGCGACGGCGTCGTCCAGGACGAGCAGCACCCGGCGGGTGCCGTCCGGCGGGCTGAAGGTCCGGCGCCGACCCGTTCGCCCGGATGGCGCATGATGTGGCGGGTGCAGAGTGCAGAACACCCCGGAGCGGGCGCCGGCAGCCCCCTCGGCCGGTCCGGACCAGTCCCTCCCGCCGACCCACCGCGGGGCCCGGCCCCCGCTCCCCCCGACCTGACCGAGGCGGTCCGCGCCGCACAGGACGGGGACGAGGAGGCTTTCCGGCTGCTGTTCCGGACCGTCCAGCCGGGCCTGCTGCGCTACCTGCGGGTGCTGGTCGGCGGACGGCCCGAGGACATGCAGGACGCCGAGGACATCGCCTCCGAGGCCTGGCTGCAGATCGCCCGCGACCTGCGCGGCTTCTCCGGCGACGGGGACGGCTTCCGCGGCTGGGCCGCCACCATCGCCCGCAACCGGGCCATGGACCACCTGCGCGCCCGGCGCCGCCGCCCGGTCGCCGACCTGCCCTTCGAGTACCTGGTCGAGCTCGCGGCCGGGGACGACACCGCGGGCGCCGCGCTGACCGCCGTCGGCACCGCCGACGCGCTGGCGCTGATCTCCCGGCTACCGCGCGACCAGGCCGAGGCGGTGCTGCTGAGAGTGGTCATGGAGCTGGACGCCGAGAGCGCCGCCCGGGTGCTCGGCAAGCGGGCCGGCAGCGTCCGGATGGCCGCCCACCGGGGGCTGCGGCGGCTGGCCAAGCTGCTGGAGCAGCCGTTCGCGTCCGGGGCCGGCATCCCGGCCGCCCGCCGGGCCGAACCGGGGGCCGGAAACCAGCCGTCGGGCCCGGTGAAGGAATCGGCGGGCGAGTCCACCGAGGAACCCACGAGGAGACTCGCGAAAAAAAGTTCTCCGCAGGGTGTGACAGAACGCCGGGCCGCGACGCTGAAGGACATGAGATGAGCACCAACCGATCCCGTCGGATCGACCGTGATGCCGCCGAGCAACTGCTCGGCGGTGCCGTGGGCGGCCCGTCGGCCGGGCAGGACGCCTCGCTCACCGGACCGGACGGTCCCGGGCACGTCGCCCGGGTGCTGGCCGCGGCCGCCGCCCCGGCGACGGCGGCGGAACTGGCCGGGGAGGAGGCCGCACTGGCCGCGTTCCGGGAGGCGAGTCTCACGCCCGACCCCGTAGTGACCCCCGTCCGGAGACGATCGATGGCAACCGCCGCGCTGGCCAGGGCCTTCAGCACGAAGGCCGCTGCCGCCGTGCTCGGAGCCACCGCGCTGTGCGGGGTCGCGGTCGCCGCAGGCACCGGTAACCTGCCGTCCTCCCTGGGCGGCGGCCCGTCCGAACCGGAGCACACGGTGACCGTCCCGGGCGGCTCGACCGGCACCTCGTCGGGCGCGTCCGCCTCCGGCACGGCCGGCACGGGCTCCGCCTCCTCGACCCCGTCCGGGGCCGCCCGGCCGTCCGTCGGCGCCTCCGGCGGGCCGCAGGCGGCGGTCCCCTCCGACACCGCCGCGCCCGGTACCCCCACGACCGACGGACACGGCGCCCGCCCTGTCCTGCCGTCCGCACTGGTCCCGCTCTGCCAGGGCTTCGCGGACCGCACGGGCAAGGGCGAGCGCCCGCACCAGCTGGCCGCCGACCCGCTCTTCGGCCCGCTGATCGCGGCGGCCGGCGGGGCGGACAGCGTGACGGACTACTGCGAGGGGGGCCGACCGGGCGGCGACCACCAGGGCGCCACCGGACAGCCGAGCACCCCCGGCCGTACCGGCTCCGGTACGGGCAGCGGCCCCGGCTCCGGGGCCGACGGCGGCAGGAACGGCGCGGACCCCGGCAAGGCCAACGCCAACGGAGGCCCGAACGCCAACGCCAACGGCGGCGGCACCAACGGCCAGGACAGCGGCGGTAGCGGCGCCAAACCCGGCAAGGGCGGCGTGACCGTCCCGACCCCACCGGTCGCACCCACCCCGCCGGACATCCGTCCGAGCAGGACCGTCCCCTCCGAGGACGACCAGTCGGCCCGGAGATGACCCCCAGAACTCCGGGTGGGCGGCGAGCGACTCCCCCCGGGCTCGTCGCCCACCCGGACTGAACCACCCGCACCACCCGCAGGACGCACAACCACCCGAAGACCCCGGGTGGCCGGTCGGCTCCCCCGTGCCCGCCGTCCACCCGGCCGGCCCCGGCCGGCCCGGCAGGCGCTCACCCCGGATGCGCCCCCGGCCAGGCGGGCCCGGAACGTGCGGCCCGCCCGCCCGCAGTCAGGGCGGGCCGCACCCCCGCGCCGGCGGTCGGGGGACCGCTGCCCGGTCCCCCGGCCGCCACCCCCGGCGCGAAGCCCCTCCGGGGCCCTCGGCGGCCCCTGTCCGCCCGCGCCCACCCTCCCGAGGGCCACCCCCCACAACATCCCCCCGTCCCGCCCGGAACCCCGCCCCCACCCCCGGCCATCCCCGACGACGAGGCGGCTATCGTGCACAGGTGCACGACGCGGCCCGGGACCCCGGGCGCCGCACGTGAGGGGAGCTGCAGGTGATCGGACGGGCGCTGAACGGGCGTTACGAACTCGTCGAGATACTCGGCGTCGGCGGCATGGCCACCGTTTGGCGCGGCGTCGACCACGTGCTGGGCCGCCAGGTGGCCGTCAAGGTCCTCAACGGCGGCCTGGCGGACGATCCCCGCTTCGCCGAGCGCTTCAGCCGGGAGGCGCAGCACGCCGCGATGCTGGTGCACCCGAGGATCGTCATGGTCTTCGACTCCGGCGTGGACCAGGGCACCCCGTTCATCGTCATGGAACTGGTCCAGGGCCGTTCGCTGGCCGCCGTCCTGGCCCAGCAACCGCAGCTGCCGGTGGAGCGGGCGGTGGGGATCGCGGCGGCGGTCTGCGAGGCGCTGGCGGTGGCGCACGCGGCTGAGCTGGTGCACCGGGACATCAAGCCCGGGAACATCATGATCACCGACGACGGCGGCGTGAAGGTCGTGGACTTCGGCATCGCCAGAGCGGGCTCCTCCAGCAACCTGACCCAGACCGCGAGCGTGCTCGGTACGGCCGCCTACCTCTCGCCCGAGCAGGCCACCGCCTCCGCCCTGGACGGCCGCACCGACCTGTACGCGGTCGGCTGCGTGCTGACCGAGATGCTCACCGGCGAGACCCCGTTCACCGCCGAGACCCCGGTGGCGATCGCCTTCAAACACGTCAGCGAGCAGCCCCTGCCCCCGTCCGTACGGCGCCCCGGTCTGTCGCCGGCCCTGGACGCGGCCGTGCTGCGCCTGCTCGCCAAGAACCCGGCGGAGCGGCCCGCCGACGCCGCCGCGGCGCGTGCCGAGCTGCTGGGCACCGTCCCGGGCCTGGCCGTCGGCGACCCGACGGCGGAGCTGCTCGCCACCACCGCAGCCGCCACCCAGGTGCTCCCACCGGTCGCCCCGCCGCACCCGGACCAGCAGCACACCACCCTGCTGCCGCCCCACCTGCCCCACCTGCCCCACCCGTCCCAGTCGCCCCCGCCGCTCCGGCCCGCAGCCGCCGCCACCTCGGTGATGGCCTCGATCCCGACCGCGCCACCCGTGCCCGCCGCCCCGTCGGCCCCCGCCCGGAGCCGCCGCAGCAAGCCCCTGGTTCTCGGCGCCCTCGGCATCGCGGGCCTGGCCGGGGTCACCGCCCTGGCCCTCACCGCCTTCGACGAGCCGGCCGGCAACGCGGCCGGCGCCAAGGCGCCCCCCGCCGCCACCGCCCCCACCACCGCGGCGGCCGCGGCCCCGACGCCGACGACGCCCCCCAGCGCCGCCCCCACCACGCCCGCGGGTCTCCCTGCCCCCACCCAGGCCGTACCGCGCAACCAGCCCGCCGCGCTGCAGCTCCAGTCGTTCCGTCAGGCCGTCGCCCAGGCGCAGATCACCAAGGAACACGACCGCCAGACGGAGCTGCTGCGGATCCTCGACGACACCGCCGCCCGCCTCAACGAGGGCAACCCCGACGACGCGGCCCAGCAGCTCAAGGGCGCCCAGAAGGTGATCAGGGACCTGGGCAAGAAGCACGCCGTCGACGCCCCCACCTACGCCAACTGGAACGCCCGCCTCTCGGCTCTCTTCGTCACCCTCCACGCCACCGCCGCCGACCCGCAGGACGACTGACGCCGCGCCGCAACGGCCCCGTGCTGACGATCGGTCCCTTCGTCCTGGGTGTCTCCGGCATGCCGCGCGCGGTCGCCTTCCGGACGGCCCCTGCTGGATCGCCGGCACCGCCGACCGGACCCGGTTCGGACTCCCGGACAAGCGTCGAGCCCCTGGTGGGGGTCCACCAGGGGCTCGACGGGAGCTTGTGCGACTCAGGCGGTCGTCTCGGGGCGCTTCGCCTCGGTGGCCTTGGTCACGTTGGTCGGCGTGACGGCCGGACGGTCGGCGGGCTGCTGCGGGGCGGCCGTGCTCTGGGCGGTGCCGGCCTCCGCCGAGGGGTCCTCCTCGCGCATCGCCTTGGTCTCCGCCTTCAGGATGCGCATCGACTTGCCGAGGCCGCGCGCCATCTCCGGCAGCTTCTTCGACCCGAACAGCAGGATGACGACCGCCAGCACCACGAAGATGTGCCAGGGCTCAAGACCGTTCCGCAGCATCCCTGGCCACCGGTCCCTTCTTGTCTAGAGTCACGGGGGGCGCTAGCGCCCATGCTCGCCAGTATGCCTGGACCTGACGGCGAACGGATACACCGGCCGGGAAACGCTGGCCAAAAACCGGGTGCCGTCCAAGCGGATCACGAGTGCGGGCGGTCGCGTTCCCGGGGGGTCGGTGTGCTGTCTCACATCCGTACCGACGCCAGTGTGATCAGTAGACGAACGGCACCAGTCGCTTCGAGGTCGTACGGTACTCCGCGTACGCCGGGCCGAAGGCCGACAGCAGCAGCCGCTCCTCGGCGGCGATCCGCCATCCGTACGCGCCGAGCAGCAGTGTGACGACCATCAGGGCCGCCGCCCAGTCGGCCGTACCGAGCGCGTAGCCGCCCCAGACCAGCAGGCTGCCGGCGTAGCCGGGGTGGCGGATCAACCGGTACGGGCCGGTGCGGACGACGTGCTGGGTGTCCACGGTGCACAGGGTGCGGGTGTAGAAGCGGCCCAGGGTGCGCATGCCCCAGGCCCGCAGCGCCAGCCCGGCGGCGACCAGGGCGACCCCGAACCAGCCTGCCCAGGAGGGCAGTTCGCCGATCGAGGCGCGGCTGAACAGCACCACGACCAGGGCCGACGCGAGGTAGCAGCCGATCAGCAGCCGGGTCGAGCCGCGGTCGCGGTCGTCCGCGCGCCAGCTACCGGTGGCGACGTCCTCGCGGCGGCGCAGCAACAGCTCGTAGCCGATCCAGCAGGCGAGGCCGAGCAGGGAGAGGAGGGACGGCAGGGACATGACGGCTCCTGACGGTCGTGGTCACCCCTTCACGGTCCTGCGGCCGGCCCGCCGCGACACGCACCCGGGGGTGGAAGCTCCGCCGTCCACCCCCGGGTGGACGGTCATCGGCCGGTCACCGCGGGCGCCGCGCCAACAGGTAGCCGCGCCGGGTGGGCGCCTCCTCGGGCAGGCTCTCCCGCTCCAGTCGCGCCTCGACGGCGAACCCGGCCTCGGCGAGGCGGGCGGCGACGGCGTCGGTCCCCCGGAAGTGGAAGTCCACGTCGACCCGGTGCCCCCACCACTCCTCCATCCGCCGCACCTCGTCGCCCAGGTGGAAGGAGACCAGCAGCACCCCGCCGGGCCGCAGCACTCGCCGCATCTCGACGAAGGCGGGCAGCAGTTCCTCCGGCTCCAGGTGGATCACCGAGTACAGCGCCACCGCGGCCGCGAACTCCCCGTCGGCGGCGGGCAGCGCCAGCAGGTCGCCGGTGCGGAACTCCGCCTTCGGCTGCTCCCGCCGGGCCAGCTCGACCATCCGCGGCGACAGGTCGACGCCCACCACCCCGGCCCCCTGCTCGGCCAGCCACCCCGTCACGTGCCCCGGCCCGCACCCCAGGTCGGCGACCACCCCGCCGGCCGCCTCCTCCACGACCACCCCGAGCAGCGCCCGATCCACCACCTTGTACGCCAGCTCACCCCCGATCCGCCCCAGGTACTCCTCCGCCACCGCGTCGTAACTCCCGCGCACCCGCCCGTGACCAGTCGCCATGACCCCACCCTGACACGCCCACCCACCCCGGCGCCGGGCCTTTCCCCACCCCACCCCAAGGCGATCCCGAACCCACCCGCCCCGGCTCCTGCCGTCACCACCGCCCCGGTTCCAGCCCTCGCCCCGGCCGTGCCCCCGCTCAGGCGGCGGGGGAGTCCTGCCCGCTAGCCCGGTGATGCCATCCACTCCATGCAACAGATGTACAACTGCTACATTTGCGTCATGAGTGAGCCAGTGATCGAGTCGATGGCCGAGGTGCGGAGCCATCTGGCGGATGTGATCGACCGGGCGCGACGTGACGAAACTCCGACGATCATCACGAGGCGGGGGCGGCAGGAGGCGGTGGTGATCGACATCGCCGAGTACCAGCGCCTCAAGGAGGTCGCCGAGCGAGCCGAGGACGAGTGGCTGAACCGGCTCGCGGATGAGGCCGAGGCCGAGGGCCTGGAGGGTTCCGTCTCCCTCGAGGAGATGGCCGCGATCCTCCGCAACCGGCACGGCTGACCGCGGTGGGGTGCGTCACGCGGTTCAGCCCGCGCGCGCAACGAGAGCTCCTCAAAGTGCCCCGCCCGGATGCGGTTCGGATCCTCCATCGACTCACCGAACTGCAGCAGGCCCTGGACGGCGGCGACACGTCGATGCTCGACGTCAAGGCCCTTCAGGGGCACCACGCCCGATGGCGCTTGAGGGTGGGGGACTACCGGGTGGTGTACACCGTCGAAGACGGGGTGCTGATCGTCTGGGTCATGACGGTCGGCCACCGGCGCGAGATCTACCGGAACCTCTAGATCCAGCCCCCGGACGGCGGAGAGCCCCCGCCGGTGGGCGGGGGCTCTCGATGACTCGCGTGGATCGGGGCCGTCGGGTGGGTCAGGCGGCAACCGCTTCGGGGGCGGGGGCCGGGGTGGCGGCCGGCAGGTGGCGGAGGAGGCGGTAGGCGAGGAGGGCGGCGCCGAGGGCGAAGAGGAGGCCGACGACGGCGGCGACGTGCAGGCCGTCGGTGAAGGCGTTGCGGGCGGTTTCCAGCAGGTCCGCGCCGAGCTGTCCGGGCAGGTGGGCCGCGACGGCGACCGCGCCGCCGAGGGTGTCCTGGGCCGTGTCGGCGGCCCGGCCGCCGACGCCCGCCGGGAGAGCGCCGTCCAGCTGGTGGTGGTAGACCGCGGCGCCCGCCGCGCCGAGCAGGGCGATGCCGAGCGAGCTGCCGAGTTCGACGGCGGTCTCGGAGGTGGCGGAGGCGGCGCCGGCCTGCTCGACGGGGGCGGCGGAGACGACCATCTCGGCGGTCATCGTCATGGTCCCGACCGTGCCCGCGGCCAGCACGCCCGCCGCGGTGAGGATGAGCGCCAGCGGCGAGTGCGCGCCGACCTGGGTCATCATCGCGAAGCCGGCCGCGCCGATCAGGAAGCCGCCGCCCATCAGCGCCGCCGGGCGGACCTTGCCGGCCAGCGCGGAGCTGATCCCGATCGCCGCGCCGACGCCGACGCTCGGCACCAGCGACCAGAGCGAGGCGGTGAACGGGCTCATGCCCTTGACCAGTTGCAGGTACTGCGAGGTGAAGAGGGCGAAGCCCATCATCGCGAACATCGCGACGGTGTTGACGCTGATCGCCCCGCTGAAGGTGCGGATCCGGAACAGGCCCAGGTCGATCAGCGGGCTGGCGGCGGTGCGCTGGCGCTGGACGAACGCGGCGGCGACCAGCAGCCCGGCGACGACGGCGAGCGCGGGCGGCAGGCTCCAGCCGTCCACGGCGAGGGTCTTGATCCCGTAGACCAGCGGCAGGATCGCGGCGAGGGAGAGCGCGGCGCCGGGCAGGTCGAAGCGGCCGGTGCGGGCGGCGGTGCGGTACTCGGGGAGCAGGACGGGTGCGGTCAGCAGGACCAGGACCATGACCGGGACTGCGAGCAGGAAGGCCGAGCCCCACCAGAAGTGGTCGAGCAGCAGGCCGCCCGCGACCGGGCCGAGGGTGGCTCCGGCGGTGAGCATGCCGCCCCAGGCGCCGAGGGCGATCTGCCGCTGCTTGGGGTCGTGGAACATGTTGCGGATCAGCGCGAGGGTCGAGGGCATCACGGTGGCCCCGGCGGCGCCGAGCACGGCGCGGGCGGCGATCAGCTGTTCGGCGCTGCCGGACCAGGCGGCCAGCAGCGAGGCGCCGGTGAAGCCGGCGGCGCCGATCATCAGCAGCCGACGGCGGCCGATCCGGTCGCCCAGCGCGCCCATCGTGATGAGCAGCCCGGCCAGCAGGAACGAGTACATGTCCATGATCCACAGCTGTTGGGTGCCGCTGGGCGCCAGCGTGGTGGAGATGTACGGGACGGCGAAGAACAGCACGCCCATGTCCATGGACAGGACGAGCGTGGGGAGCAGGAGGACGGCCAGGCCGATCCATTCGCGGCGGCCTGCGCGGCCGGTGGTTGCGGTCATGGGGAAGACAGTACGGACGTGTCAGACGATTGTCTAGTACGTATGTGTAAATCAAGCGTCCTAGACTTTCGTGCAAGACATCTGTGCAGTCCTTCCGTAGGATCAAGGGCATGGGAAACCGCGAAGACCTGATGGCCGGCGCCAAGCGCTGCCTGTACGAGAAGGGCTACGGGCGCACCACGGCCCGCGACATCGCGACCGCCTCGGGCGTCAGCCTGGCCGCGATCGGCTACCACTTCGGATCGAAGGACGCCCTGCTCAACGCCGCGATGATCGAGGCGATCGGTGAACTGGGGCAGGGCCTGGGGGCGGTGGTCGCCGCCGCCAACGAGACCTCCGACGACCCGGGGGAGCGCTTCGCCGCCGCCTGGGAGGGGCTCAAGGGCGTCTTCGCCGAGCACCGCGGGCTCTGGGCGGCCCAGTTCGAGGCGCTCGCCCAGGCCGGTCACGAGCCCGAGCTCGCGCAGGCCTTCGCGGAGGCGCAGAAGGAGGGCCGGCTCGGGCTCGCCGCGCTGTTCCAGGGGCTGCCCGAGGTGCCGGACACCGAGGAGGAGCTCGCCCGCGGCACCTTCTACCAGATCCTGCTGGCCGGGTACGTCGCACAGTGGCTGGCCGCACCCGAACTGGTACCCAGCGGGCAGGAGTTCCTGCGCGGGCTGCGGCTGGTCAGCGGCAGCGTACTGGGCGCCACCGCGGGCTGACGGCGGCCGCCGTCACGCGGTGACGGCCGTCAGCAGCACCACCGAGTCGACGTGGGCGAGCAGCCCGTGCCGCTCCTGCGGGACGGGTTCCAGCTCGCCGACGGACAGTTCCGTCCGCCGCCCGGCGATGGTCAGCGAGACCCGGCCGCGCAGCACCTGGACGCTTCCGGCGGTGGGCGGGGTGTGCTCGTCCAGTGCGGTGCCGGCGGTCAGCGCGATCACGGTCTGCCGCAGCACGCCGTCGTGCAGCACCAGGTGGGCGCTGCGGCCGTGCGGGCTCTCGGCCGCCAGGACCGCGTGTTCCACGGCGAGCTGTTCGAGATCGGGCATCGCTCCTCCTCACCCCGTGCCCAGGGTCGCGGACGCGCTGTCGAACCGCACCCGGAGGGGCCCGGAGCGGGTCACCCGAGGTGCAGTCCCCGCCGACTGCCCCCATCGTGGAGGCATGGCGACCAACCAGAGAATCCTCAGCGAGGTCCAGGTCAGCCGCTCGATGCTGGCCGGCGGCCTGGTGCTCACGGGCATCGGCTCGCTGCTCGGCGCGGCCGGGGCGGCGATGGTGTGCGCGGCACTGCTCACCGCGGGCCGCAACTGGGTGCGCAGCCTGGAGACCCCGCCGACCGCGCTCGCCCAGCGGGCCCTGCACGAGGCCAAGGTGGCCTCCGTGGCCGGCTGGGAGGCCTGGCGCGCGGAGCACGGCTCGCCCAACTGAGCCGGCTCGCCCAACCGAGCCAGCTCGCTCGACTGGGTGCGTCCGCCCGCCCGTACGGGCGGGCGCGGCGGGCCGTCATGGGGGTACGGCCCGCCGCAGCTTCGGAAATCCTCCAGCGCTCCTGCGGCGCGCCTACAGTCCCAGCGACTTGGCGACGATGCTGCGCATGACCTCGCTGGTGCCGCCGTAGATCCGGAACACCCGGTTGTCGGTGTAGAGCCGGGCGATCGGGTACTCCAGGATGTAGCCGTAACCGCCGTGCAGCTGAAGGCACTTGTCGATGACCACGGAGGCCGACTCGGTGCAGAACAGCTTCGTGGCGGCCGCGTCCGCGACGCTCAACTCGCCGTTCTGGTACAGCTCCAGCGCGCGGTCCACCATCGACTGCTGCGCCATCACCTGGGACTCGCAGTCGGCCAGGGTGAACTTGGTGTTCTGAAACTCGGCCACCGCCTTGCCGAACACCTTGCGCTCCTTGACGTACTGCAGCGCGAACCGCACCGCCGCCGCGGCCGCCGCGTACGCGCTGACGGCGATCGCGAGGCGCTCCTGCACCAGGTTGTGGGTCAGGTAGGAGAACGCCCTGCCCTCCTCGCCGAGCAGGTTCTCCACCGGCACCTTGACGTCGCTGAACGCCAGCTCGGCGGTGTCCGAGGTGCGCAGACCGATCTTCTGTAGCTTGCGGCCGACGGTGTAGCCCGGCGACGTGGTGTCCACGCACAGGATGGACAGACCGGCCCGGCGGTTCTCCGGGTCGTACGGCGAGGTGCGGCAGACCACCAGGACCAGGTCGGCCAGCACGCCGCCGGTGATGAAGGTCTTGGCGCCGTTCAGGACGTAGTGGGTGCCGTCCTCGGAGAGCCTCGCGGTGGTGGTGATGCCCGCGAGGTCGGAGCCGGCGCCCGGCTCGGTCATCGCGATCGCGGTCATGATGTCGCCGGAGACGAAGCCGGGCAGCCAGCGCTGCTTCTGCTCCTCGTTCGCGTACTCCAGCAGGTACGGCAGCACTAGCCCGGTGTGCACGCCGGAGGAGCCGAAGCTCACGCCCGCCCGGGCGGTCTCCTCGGCGATCACCGCCTGGTACTTGAAGCCGCTCTCGCCCGCGCCGCCGTACTCCTCCGGCACCTCGATGCCGTAGATGCCGAGTTCGCCGAGCTGGCGGTAGAAGTCGCGCGGCGGGTGGCCGTCGGCCTCCCAGCTCTCGTAGACCGGGACGACCTCGTTGGCGATGAAGTCCCGGATGGTCTCCCGGAAGGCCTCGTGGTCCTCGTTGAACACGGTGCGGCGCACGGCGGCGCTCCCTTCGACGGTGCCGGCCGGAGTACCGGCCACGGCGGAACGGCCCAGGTGGTGGCCCCACAAGTTAATCCCCGGTAGCTTCGACTGTCCAGAGTCGTCCGGCCCGGAATTCCGGGCGGACGGGGGCTCCAAGTGAATCCTTGCTAGCCTTTGGACGGCGTTCAAAGAAGTCCCCGGAGGAGGTGCGTCATGGTGGTCCGACGGCCGCCCGGCCGGCGCGCCCAGATCCTCGCGGTGGCCGCCGACCGCTTCCACCGCAGCGGTTACCACCAGGTCTCGATGACCGAGGTCGCCGCCGGGGTCGGCATCACCGCGCCCGCGCTCTACCGGCACTTCCGCGGCAAGCCCGAACTGCTGGACCGCGCCGTCCGGTTGGGCCTGGACGCGCTCGCCGACGGCCTGCGCGCGGCCGCCACCACCGCCGAACTCGGCGCCGCGCTGGCCGCCGTGGCGGTCGGCCACCGCCCGCTCGGCACCCTGGTGCAGCGCGACGCCCGACTGCTGCCGCCGGCCCGTCGGGCGGCCCTGCGGCGCGAACTCCGTGCCGACGCCGCCCTGATGACCGCCGTGCTGCGCGCCGAGCGGCCCGAACTGTCCGAGGCGGACGCCGAGTTGCTCTGCTGGTCGGCGCTCTCGGCCTGCTCCGGACTGTCCTACCAGTCGGCCGCACCGCAGCCCCGCCGGGCCGAGGCCCTGCTGCGCGAGATGGTCGTGGCCGTCCTCGCGGTGTCCCTGGACGGAACGGCCGCCGACCCCCAGGCGGCCCCCGCGGCCACCCCCGCGGCCGCTTCCGCCCCGGCCCCCGCACCCGCATCCGCACCCGCATCCGCGCCGGAGGCCAGGCCGCGGGCGCGCCGGGAGGAACTGCTCGCGGCGGCCGTCCGGCTGTTCCACCAGCACGGCTTCGACAACGTCAGCACCGACCAACTCGGCGCCGCCGTCGGCATATCCGGCCCCAGCGTGTACCGGCACTTCGACAGCAAGGCGCAGCTGCTCGCCGCCTCCCTGGTGCGCAGCCGCGAGCGGCTCTGGCACGAGGTGGACGGCGCGATCGCGGCCGCCGCCGGGCCGGAGACGGCGCTGGCGGCCGGGCTCGGCGCGTACGTCGACTTCGCGCTGCGCAACGGCGACTACCTGGGCGTGATGCTCAGCGAGACCGAGCGGCTGGCCCCGCCGGACCGTCGGGCCGCGGTGGACTTCCGGCGGGACTTCCTGCGCACCTGGGTCGAGCTGCTGCGGCAGGTACGCCCCACGGTCGACGCGGTGGACGCCCGGATCCGGGTGCACGCGCTGTTCGCGCTGGTCAACGACGGGGTGCGGAACCGTCCGCACAGCACTCGGCCGGACCTCGGGGACTGCCTGCTGCGCCTCGGCCGGGCGGTGCTGGGGCTGTCCTGACCCGCCGGGGCCGACCCGACGCGGCCCGACCCGACGCACGGGTCGGGCCGGGTGCCCGCCCCGTCAGCGCGGGGCGGGCACCCGGCCCGTTCGGCGCCTACCGGCCGGCCTAGTGGAGGACGTGCGGGTAGTAGACCCGGGCGTCGAAGTTCCCGTTGCCCTGCACGGCGCCGACGTTCCCGCCGTTGCCGGCCACGGCGAGGCCGTTGTTCTGGTTGCTCGCACCAGAACCGATGGCCGTCTGCTGGGTGTTGACCACGTTGCCGTGGACGTTGCCGATGACGTTGCCGGAGCCGACGTTGCTCACGACGCTGCCGTCGGAGTGGTCGGTCGCGCCGGCGCCGTTGTCGGCGTGCGCGGTGGCGGCGCCGACGCCGACGAGGAGGAAGGCCCCGAGGGCGGTGACGGCGGCGGCTGCGCGAATACGGGACACGCTGGTCTCCCTGAACTGGAAGTGCGAGGGTGGCGCGCTCCGGAGTGGCCGCTCCGTGGCGCCGTTGCCTGACGTCGCGCGATCAGCATTCCCCGGCAACGTGGACGAACTCCACCAAACGGGTGGCAGTTCCCTCGATGGTGGAGGATCGGTCAATTCAGAGTTGACCGCAATGCGTCGTCCACTCGTTGTCCGTCATTCCCACAGGAAGAAAGAAATGGTCGCCGGATTGTCGCACTGGCACACTGGGGACCCATGTCTGAAGGTGCCCCGACCGAGCCCACCCCCGCCGAGGACCTGCGCACCACCGAGGTCGATCTCGGCGGTCTGGTGAACGTCCTCGCCACCCACCTCTACTCCACCCCGCTGGTCGCGCTGCGCGAACTCGTCCAGAACGCCCACGACTCGCACACCCGCCGGCTCCTGGAGGACCCGGACGGCGACCACCGCCCGCTGATCCGGGTGCGTGCCGACGCCACCCGGCGGACCGTCGCCATCGAGGACACCGGGGCCGGCCTCACCGAGCCCGAGATCCACTCCTACCTCGCCACCGTCGGCACCGGCTACACCCGGATGCTGCGCGAACTGACCGGCAACCAGGAGCTGATCGGCGCCTTCGGCCTGGGCTTCCTGTCCGCTTTCTCGGTCGCCGACGAGGTCACCGTCACCACCACCTCGCACCGTGAGCCGCGGCTCGGCCACCGTTACCGCAGCCGCGGCGGCGAGCAGTACCAGGTCGAGCCGGTCCCCGCCCGGCCGCAGCCGGGCACTGTGGTCGAGCTGGCGCTCAAGGCCGGGCACGCCCACCTCGCCGACGAACACGCGCTGCGTGAAGTCCTCGGCCGTTACTGCGTGTTGCTGCCGATACCGGTCTACGTCGGCGACGACACCGAGCCCGTCAACTCCGTCCAGGTGCCCTGGCGGCAGACGGCCCACCAGTCGCCCGCCACCACCCTTGCCGGAGACGCTTCGCGTCGCACCTCCGACGGCGACCAGTACGCCGCCCGGATGCGCTTCGCCACCGCCTTCGGCCGCCGGTTCGAGCCGCTCACCGCCTTCCCCGTGCCGCCCGTCCGGGAAGAGGGGGCCGTCGAGGGCGGCACCGACGCGATCGGCCTGCTCTGGGTCCAGGACGGCGGCACCTACGGCAGCAGCGACAACCGCGACCTCGCCGTCTACCTGCGCGGCATGCTGCTCGCCGAGGACGCCCGCGACCTGCTGCCCAGCTGGGCCGGGTTCATCGGCGGCGTGGTCGAGTCCAGCCGGCTCACCCCCACCGCCAGCCGCGAGGACCTCCAGCGCGACGAGCACTACCGCGCGCTGCAGAAGGTCCTCGCCGACGCCATCGTGGACGGCCTGTACGAGACGGCCCGGCTGCGGCCCGCCGCCTGGCGCCGCATCCTCACCCGGCACGGCCAGGACCTGCTCGGCGCCGCGCTCTGCGACGAGCGGCTGTTCACCCTGCTCGCCGACGACGTCCCGGTGCCCACCTCGCAGGGCGACCTCACCGCCGGCGGCCTGCGCGCGGCCGGAGGGGGAGCGGTGCACGTCGCGCTCGGCAGCGGAGGCGGCTTCGAGGAGATGCTCTACCGGGCGATGCAGGTGCCGATCGCCCGCGGCGACCGCTACGCCGTCCTGCCGTTCCTGCGCCGCTACGCCCAGCTGCGCGGCTGTCGGCTGGTCGAGCTGGGCAGCGAGCAGGGCAACCGCGAACTCTTCCGCGACCCGGAGCGCCCCCTACCGCCCGAGGAGTCGGCCTGGCTGGCCGGCGCGCTCGCCGAGCCGGGCGAGCAGCTCGTCCCGGCCCGCTTCGACCCGCCCGGCCTGCCGCTGGTCCTGGTGCCGGACCGCGAGGCCGAGCTGAAGGCCCGGATCGAGGACGACCAGGCCGACGCCCGGATCCCGTCCGCCGCGCTGCGGCTGGCCCGGGCGTTCACCGCCCGCACCGACGGCGGGGCCAAGGCCCGGCTCTACCTCAACCTGGCCTGCCCGGCCGTCCAGGACCTGCTCGCCGCTTACCGCACCGGGCACACCGGCAGCGCCACCGCGGCCGGGCTGCTCCGCTCGCTCAAGGTGATCATGGCCTCCGCCTCGGCCGGCCCCGCCGAGGGGGACCTCGGCGCCGCGCTTGCCGGCATCGGCACCGCGGTCGCCGCACTGACAGCCGCCGTCCCGGCCGGCCTGCCGTCCGTCCCGGACAGCCCCGGGGCGCTCTCGGAGGAGGCGTGACGGGCGTGGCCGACGAATGTCAGTGGCTCGCGGTAGACAACTGATCAGCACGACGTAGGGGGAGCAAGCATGACGACCGACATCTGGGCCTGGGTCCACGACACCCACCGGCAGCTCGCCGAGGCCGGCCACCGGCGGCTGGCCGACGCCATCTACGAGCTCCCCGGCCACGCCAACGAGGGCCGCAACGAGCAACTGGACGCGGTCTACCCGGAGGCGGTGGCCGCCGCCCGGGCGCTCGGCCTGCCCTGGGTCGAGGTCTACCTGCGGCACTGGCGGATGCAGAACCTGCTGAACAAGCGCCACCAGGGCGAGCAGGCCCTGCCCGAGGCGGTCGAGCTGCTGGAGTTCGCCCACCGCGAGGAGACGGCCGGCTGCCCGCAGTCGGTCTGCGTGGTGCAGGACTTCGCGATCTGCCACGCCCGGGTCGACGGCCCCGGCTACGTACCGCAGCGGCTGGAGGTGCTCGCCGAGACGCTGGAGCGGATCGAGCCCGCCCGCGCCTGCTTCGACTGCCTCTCCCGCGAGTACGCCGACGCGCTGGAGGACGACGGTCGCCCGGCCGAGGCGCTCAGCCACCTGGACACCGCGGCCGCCCGAATACAGGCCGCCGGCGAGCGCCTCTCGCTGCACTTCCACCACGCCCGGGCCGGCACCCTGCACCGGCTGGGCCGGCACGAGGAGGTGCTCGCGCTGGTCGACACCGCCGAACAGGCCGAGCGCGCCCGGGGCCGCGAGCTGGACGGGAGCGACCGGCTCTGGGGCGGCCTGCTGCGGGCCCGCGCGCTGGCCTCGCTCGGCCGGACGGCGCAGGCGCTCCCGCTGCTGCCCTCCCGCGAGGCCGCCGGGCGCCACGCCGACCTGCGCCAGGCGTGGGCGGAGACGGTCGCCCTGCTGGTCGCGGCCGGCGCCTGGGAGAACGACGCCGAGCTGGGCGCCGTGCTGGCCGACTGGGTCGGGTACCTGGACGCCACCGGCTCGCACCGCCCGTGCGTGGACCTGCTGCTGGTGGCGGGTCGGCTGGCCGTCGCCCGCGGCGCCCGTACGGTGGCGCTCACGCTCGCCGCGACGGGGGAGCGTAAGCTCACCCGGTTGCTTCGCACCGACGGCGTGGCCGAGGAGGTCGCCGCCCTGCGCGCGGCCGCCGAGGCGCTGCCGGTGCCCGAGCTGCCGGTTCCGCCTGGCGAACTGACGGCGTACCTGGCCGAGGCCCGGGTGCCCTACGAGACCGGCGCCGACCTGCTCTCCGTCGCCCTGGACCGGTACCAGGGTGAGCAGGCCGGCGCCACCGAACTGGCCCTCCTGCTGGCCAACGTGCTCGGCGGCCTCGGCCACGCCCGGGCCGCCGCCGACCTGCTGTGGCGGCGGCTGGAGGCCGACCCGGGCAGCGAGGAGCTGACCGGCACCCTCGGCCAGGCCCTGATCGAGGCCGCGGACGCCGAGGGGGTGCGCCGCCTCGCCGACCGGCTGGCCGTGACCAGCCCGTCCGACGGGCACTGGATTCGCGCCCGCTGGGCCGCCGCCGAGGGCCGCTGGGCCGAGGTGCTGGAGCAGTGCGAGGCGATCCTCGCGCTGGACGACAGCCGGATCAACACCCGTCGGCTGGCCGCGACCGCCGCCACCCGGCTGGGCGACCACGCCACCGCGCAGCGGCTCTACCAGGACCTGCTGGAGCACGCCCTGCCGGCCGAGGAGGCCGGGGAGGAGCAGCTGCACCGAACGGTCCAGGAGCCCGACCTCTGGCACCTGATCACCGCGGCCACCGCCAACCGGGACTGGGCCGTGGTCCGCTCCACCGGCGCGCGGATCGGCATCGAGTTCGACGAGCCCGAGGGGCCGGTGGACGAGGAGTGGCAGCTCGTCACGGTCCGCGCCACCCGTACCAACGGCGCGACGGCCGACCTGCCCGCCGTCCGGACCGGCCCGGCCACCGCCCGCATCCTGCCGGTGCTGGGCGACGACCTGACGCTCAACCACGGCGACGTGGTGGTGTTCGCCCCGGCCCTGCTGGAGCAGCCGCCGGGAGAGGACGTCCCCGAGGCGGAGCGGGTGCGCTGGCGCCCGGTGTTCGAGCTGCTGACCCCGCTCGACCCGGCCGGCTACACCACCTACTGGATCGACGGCGCCTGGCCCGGTGACGAGGCCTGGGCCGCGCTGCGCGACGACCTGCAGGAGAGCGGCTACGCGGTCTGGGCGTACAGCGGGGAGCAGTACAGCGTCCACGACCCGGCGGACGAGGACGAGGAGGCGCTGCTGCCCGGCATCTACGCCGCGCTCGGGGTGCCCCCGACCGCCTCGGCCGCCGAGGCCGACGCGCTGATGCACCGGCTCACCGCCGGCTGGGAGCACCCGCTCGCCTGGCTCGACCTGGCCAAGGCGGCGGAGGCGGACCTCGGCCGGCACGCGGAGATCATCGAGCGCTACGGGCTCTGAACCCCCGGGTCTTCAACGTGGTCGGCGGCGTGCTCTGGGGCGGGGGCGTCACCGTGCTCGGCTGCTTCCTCGGGCAGATCCCCTTCGTCCGGGACAACATCGAGGCCATCCTGGGCGGCATCGTGCTGGTCTCGGTGATCCCGGTGGCGATCGAACTGCTCCGGGCCCGCCGTTGCGGCACGGCGTCCGCCGCCCGCCACCACGCCGGGTAGGCGATCGCGGCGCAGGTCACGGGACGTCGCGTACATGTGCGTCACGCTGTTCGATCAGGCAAGGTGTAACCCGAGATCGAGCGGTGGCCGGCGGCCACCAGGGGCGGCGAGGAGTGGAAGTGCCTAAGCGGGGCCGACCGGGTGCGGGCAAGCGGGCGAGGGGAGGCCGGGCGGTCCGTCAGACGCGGCAGGCGCCGCCGAAGCCGGTGCGCCCCGCTGACGCACCGCCCACCGAGGGCCTGCTCGGCCACCCCGCCCCGCCCGTCGAGCCGACCGTCGTCGTCCCGCTCGCCCCGCCCGCCCCCGAGACCAAGGGCCTGCTGACGCCGGAACCGACCCCGGAACCGGCTCCGCCGCCACGCGCCGAGCCGCACCCCGAGCTCACCGTCGACGTGCGCCCCCGGGACGCCCGCCCAGGGGCGGAGCGCCCGGCCCGCCGCCGCTCGGTCGCCGAGGACACCCTCACCCCCGAGGAGTGGCGCGCGGCCGGCTACACCCCGCCCACCGGCATCCCGATCCCCGAGCTCACCCCGGGCGCCCCCGGCGAGGCGCCCTGGCCGGACCGGATGCGCACCCTGCTGCGCACCCCGATGTCCGAGCGCCCCGCCTTCGAGCGGACCGCCCGCGAGCTGCACCCCTCCGCCGGCACCACCCGCAACGTCCCCCGCATCCTCGACCTGACCCTGCGCATCGGCGAGCTGCTGCTGGCCAGCGGCGAGGCCGCCGAGGACGTCGAGGCGGCGATGCTCGGCATCGCGCACGCCTACCGGCTGGACCGCTGTGAGCCGCAGGTGACCTTCACCCTGATCGGCATCTCCCATCAGCCCTCGCTGGTCGAGCCGCCCGTCACCGCCGACCGCGTGGTGCGCCGCCGTACCTCCGACTACACCCGGCTGAACGCGGTGTACAAGCTGGTCGCCGACATCACCGCGGAGAAGGTGACGGTCAACGACGCCTACCGCCGGCTGGCGCTGATCCGCCGCAACCGGCACCCGTACCCGGCCTGGCTGCTCGCCCTGACCAGCGGTCTGCTGGCCGGCGCGGCGACCTTCCTGGTCGGCGGGCGGATCGACGACAAGGCCTGGCTGGTCTTCGCCAGCGCCTTCGTCGCGGCCGTGCTCGGCGATCGGCTGGCCTCCGCGCTGGCCCGGCGCCGGCTGCCGGAGTTCTACCAGTTCGTGGCGGCCGCGATGCCGGCCGCGGCCTCGGGCATCATCCTGTCCTTCAACGACTGGGGCCTGCGCGGTTCGGTCGTGATCACCGGTGGCCTGTTCGCCCTGCTGCCCGGGCGCGCCCTGGTGGCCGCCGTCCAGGACGGCCTGACCGGCTTCTACATCACCGCCGCGGCCCGCCTGCTGGAAGTGATCTACCTGGTCGCGGGCATCGTGATCGGCGTGATGGTGATCCTCTACCTGGGGGTCGGCTTCGAGGCGAGGCTGAAGCCGGACGAGAGCCTGGCCGGCATCAGCTACCCGCCGGTCCAGATGGTCGCCGCGATGCTGCTGACCCTGGCCTTCGCGATGCTGCTGCAGACCGACCGCCGCACCCTCGCCCTGGTCACCGTCAACAGCGGCATCGGCTGGGCCAGCTACGGCGCGCTGGTCTACAACGCGGGTATCAACCCGATCGCCGCGACGGGCGTGGCGGCCGGCCTGGTCGGCCTCTTCGGCCAGCTGATGGCCCGCTACCGCAACGGCTCGGCGCTGCCGTACGTGACCGCCGCGATCGGCCCGCTGATGCCGGGTTCGGCGCTCTACCTCGGGATGCTGGCCTTCGCCCAGGGGCACTCCAGCACCGGCCTGGTGTCGGTCTTCCGGGCGGCGGCGATCGCGATGGCGCTGGCGGTCGGGGTGAACCTCGGTGGGGAGATCGCCCGGCTGTTCCTGAAGCTGCCGGTCGGCGCCGAGCTCCCGTCGCTCTACCCGGCGGTGCCGCGCCGAGCGGCGAAGCGCACACGGGGGTTCTGATCGCACGTTGACCGGTGTTGGAGGCGTGTTGGGTCCCGGGCCATGTCACGGCGGGCAGGACGCAGGACCAGGAACGAAGGTAAGACCCATGACCACACTGCTGGACGGCTACCGCGAGCACATCGTCAACGCGCACAAGCAACCGCTGTTCCTGCTGCTGGTCGGCTTCATCACCTCCTTCGTCTTCATCCGGTTCAGCGTGCGGATGATCCGCGCCCAGGTGCGCTGGTGGCCCGGCAACGTCACCCCGGGCGGCCTGCACATCCACCACATGGTGTTCGGCCTGGGCTTCCTGCTGGTCGGCGGCATCGGGGTGTTCGCGACCTACGGCGGGACCCCGTGGATCGACTGGTTCGGGTTGCTCTTCGGCATCGGCTGCGGCCTGGTGCTGGACGAGTTCGCGCTGATCCTGCACCTGGACGACGTGTACTGGAGCGAGCAGGGCCGCAAGTCGGTGGACGCGGTGATCTTCGGGATCCTGTTCACCGCCCTGCTGCTGATCGGGTACGTGCCGTTCGGCGCCCTGCCCGGCGAGGAGACCCGGTGGGGCCTGATCACGGTGATCTCGGTGAACGCGCTGGCCTCGGTGATCTCCCTGCTCAAGGGCAAGATGTGGACCGGCCTGCTTGGGATCATGATCCCCGGCCTGTCCTGGATCGGCGCGATCCGGCTGGCCCGTCCGAGCAGCCCGTGGGCCCGCTGGCGGTACAAGCCGCGCTCCCGGCGCCGGGCGCGTGCGCTTCGGCGTGAGCGCCTGCTGCACCGGCGCGCCGACCGGGCCCGCACCTGGCTCTTCGACCTGATCGCTGGTGCCCCCGACAAGGTGCCCGCCAACCACCCGGCCGCCCACCGGGTCGCCGAGCGGATGGCCGCCCGGGCCTCCGCCCACCTCGACGCGCACGCCGCCCGGGCGCTGGCCCGCCGCCAGGCCCGGCTGGTCGACCGGCGCTCGGCGGCCGCCGCCGGGGCGGCGGCGCACCCGCCCACGGCGCAGGCACAGCCGGTGGAGGGCGCCCCCGGCAGCGGTCCGGGCCGCTCCCGAGGGGCGAAGCAGCGCCGCCGTACGGTCCGGGCCGGGCGCAATCGGACGTACGCGCTCGGCCCGGCCGGGCAGGAGCGCCGGCCCGAGCGACACCCCCACCTGCGGACGCGAACCCGCCGGATCCACCGGTAGTTCGTATGCCTTGTGCGCCCGACTGGAGTTGACGCCTGGTCGGATCATCGGATTGTCACCCGGCTGGCGGGCACGTTCGAGGTGTGAAAAGCGCCGGAGTTGAGAACATGGTCGGCGAGTGACCGTTCTGTCATGTGATGGGACGATTCGTCGGACTCCCGCCACCCTGCCGCCCGCCCGCGCGCCGCTCGGCGTCCGCCGCCGTCCCCTCCGGACCCCTGAGAAGGGATGTCTCGTGGTGCGCAGGCTCCTGCCGACCCTCCTGTTGTCCCTCACCGCCCTGCTCGGGCTGCTCCCCGCCGCCCAGGCCGTCCCCGCCGACCCCGAACCGGCGACCGGCCAGGCCCGGGGAGAGGCCGGGGGAGCGGACCCGTACCCGAGCAGTGAGGAGATCGACCGGGCCCGCGCCGAGGCCGACGGCAAGGCCGCCACGGTCGCCGCCCTGGAGGCCGCGCTCACCGCCGCCCGGACCGAACTCGACCGGGCCGGACGCGGCGCCGAACAGGCCGTCGAGGCCTACAACGGCGCCCAGCTCGCCCTCACCCGGGCCCGCGCCGAGGAGACCGCCGCCGCCCGGCACGCGGCCGCCGCCGAGGCCGAGCGCTCCGAGGCCGTCGAGGCCGCCGCCGGACTGGCCGCCGAAACGTACCGCCAGGGCGCGGGCGCCGAACTGTCCGCGCTCAACGCCCTGCTCGGCGCCCGCGGTCCGCGCGAGGCCGGCGACCGGGCGGCCGCGGTCGGCGTGGCCAGCGAGCGCACCCGGCAGATCCTGGACGCCGCCACCTCCACGGCCGCCGCCGCCAAGGCCGCCTCCGCCGCCGCCCGCACCGCCACCGCGGCCGCCGAGAAGGCCGCGACCGAGGTCGGCGCCGCCAAGGCGCGGGCCGGGCAGCGGCTGGCCGCCCAGCAGGGCGAGGTCGCCGCCGCCACCCAGCGCCGGGAACACCTGCTCGCCGAACTGGCCGCCGCCCGCCACACCACCGTCGAGCTGGAGCGCAAGCGCCGCGAGGCCCTGGAGGCGATCGCCGCCCGCGAGGCGGAGGCGGCCGCCCGTGCCGCCGCCGAACGGGCCGCCCGCGACGCCGAGGCGGCAGCCGCCGCCGCGGCCAAGACCCCGGCGGTACCGCCGGTCGCCCGCCCCTGGTCCGCCGAGGGCGCGGCCGCCGCCGTGGCCTTCGCCCGTTCCAAGATCGGCCTGCCGTACATCTGGGGCGGCGAGGGCCCGGACGGCTACGACTGCTCGGGGCTGACCATGATGGCCTGGCGCACCGGCGGCAAGGAGCTCAACCACTTCGCCGCCGACCAGTACGCCCAGTCCACCCCGATCACCTACCGCCAACTGCGGCCCGGCGACCTGGTCTTCTGGACCGACACCGGCCGCGCCGCCGACATCCACCACGTCGGCCTCTACATCGGCGACGACCAGATGATCGAGGCCCCCCGCGTCGGCATGCCGGTCAAACAGGCCAGCCTCTGGATCATGGGCACCCCGGACTTCTACGCCCGCCCGTAGCTTCGAGGCCGGCCCGGTCGGGGTCGATCGGCTCCGCCCCGGCCGGCTCCCGCCGCTGTCCGTCGACGGTGTGCCCCGCGGGCTACCGGCCGGTCACGGCACTCAGGTCCGCCCGGCTCTCGCGCAGCCGTACGATGCTCCAGGCCCACACGGCACCCACCGGGAGCGTCACGAGGATGCCGGGCCCGGCCGACACCGAGTCGAGTGTCAGCGGCCGACGGTAGCGTGGCCGCACCGACCACTCCTGAGGAGGCGACATGCGGCTGCGGAACGTCGAAGCGGGCGACGTCGAGGCGTACGTCCGGATGCGGTGCGACGCCGGGATGATGGCCGAGCTGGGCGGGCCGCTGGCGCGGGAGAAGGTGGAGGCGCGGCTGCGCAAGGACCTCGAACTGGCGGCGGCGGACAGCGCCTGGATCAAGGTGATCGTCCCGGACGGCGCCGACGACGGCGAGGCGGCCGGCACGATCGTGCTCTGGCAGGACGAGGAGGACGGCGCCGCCGTCACCGAGATCGGCTGGATGGTGCTGCCGGAGCACCAGGGCCGGGGCCTTGCCAAGGCGGCGGTGCGTGAACTGCTGGACGCCGCGGCCAAGGACGGCCGCTGGGGCGAGGTGCACGCCAACCCGGGGGTCACCAACGGCCCGTCCAACGGGATCTGCCGCGCGCTCGGCTTCCGGCTGCTCGGCGAGCGCGACCTCGACTTCGCGGACCGGATCCTGCGTACCAACCACTGGGTCGTGACACCGGGGGAGCACGTCGGGTCGGGCACGGAATAAATCGGATGCCGCCCGTCGGGCCACCGCCGTACGGTGGCTCGATGGGCAACACCATCGATGACACCTTCGTTGACACCGTGAACGGGCTCCAGGTCCGAGCCGTCTCCGTGGACGAGGTGGAGGCCTGGAACCGGGCGCTCAACTTCGGCTTCCTGCGCCCGCACGCGGGCGTCGCGCCGGAGCTGCGCCGCATGCAGTGGGAGCCGGGTCGGATGCTGGCCGGGTTCGACGGGGACCGCCAGATCGCCACCTTCCGCAGCTTCGACGTGGAGCTGACCGTTCCCGGTGGCGCCGTCGTCCAGGCCGACGCGATCACCAACGCCACGGTCAGCTCGACGCACCGCCGCCGGGGCCTGCTCAGCGCGATGATGCGGCGCGACCTCGCCTCCGCCGCCGAGCGCGGCTGCGCGGTCGCCATCCTGATGGCCGCCGAGTACAACATCTACGGCCGGTTCGGCTTCGGCCCGGCCACCTGGGGCTGCGGCTGGAACATCGACCTGGGGCGCGCCCGCGGTCTGCGCGAGGGCCTGCCGGGCGTGCCCGGCGGCCGGATCGACTTTGTGACCCTGGCGGAGCAGCGCGAGTTCGGTGCCGAGCTGTACGACCGCTGGCGGCTCACCCAGCCGGGCGCGATCGCCCGCGACGAGATCTGGTGGCAGCGCAACACCAACGAGATCCGGGTGCCGGGCAACGACTTCAAGGAGCCGTTCACCGCCGTCCACCGGGATGCCGGCGGAGAGGTCACCGGCCTGGTGGTCTACCGGGTGGAGAACAAGTGGGACGGCGCCTACCCCGACTCGGTGCTCACCGTGGACGACTTCCTTGCCCTCGACCTGCCCACCGCGGTCGAGCTGTGGCGGCTGGTCCTGTCCGTCGACTGGGTGCGCAAGGTCACGGTGGAGAACCTCTCGCCGGACGACCCGCTGCCCCTGCTGCTCCAGGACCCGCGCGCGGCCACCCCGCACGAGGAGAACTCCGACTTCATGTGGCTGCGGCTGCTGGACGTCGAGGCCGCCTTCAACGCCCGGGCGTACGGCGCCCCCGGCCGGGTGGTGCTGGAGGTCGAGGACCGACTCGGCTACGCCTCCGGCCGCTTCGCGATCGAGGTCGCCGAGGACGGCACCGGCCGCTGCGCCCAGACCACCGACGACGCCGATATCGCCCTGGGTGCCTCCGAGTTGGGCTCGCTCTACCTGGGATCCGAGACGGCCCCGCGGCTGGCCGCGGCCGCGCTGCTCACCGAACTGCGCCCGGGTGCGGCGGCCGCCGCCGACCTGCTGCTGCGCGCCCCGCTGCAGGCCTGGACGCCGACCGAGTTCTGAGCCGCCGGCACACCCTGGGCCGGCCCGCGCACCGCGGGTCGGCCTCCGGCGTGTCACAGGGTCCGTGGTGGAAAGGCTACTTGACGGCCGTCTTGCCAATCGTGGGCAGGATGAAATCCTGGATCAGCCCCTTGGCGTCGCGGACGATCGGCCGGAACACCCGGTAGCGCGAGAGGTTGATAACCCGGGCAGCCATCGGAGTTGACCGCCGGACGAATTCCCGGGTCCGTTCGGTGTCCTCGGTTCGGTCGAAGACCCAATAGAGGACCACGATCATCAGGTACAGCCAGAGCACGTCGGGCAGAAGCTCAACCAGCTCCGCGTCCAGCTTGGGCGCCAGCTCCGAGCCTTGCAACACGTCCCTGAACAGCTCCACGGCCGTCGCCCGCGCCGGGTGGGACTCGTTGGAGAATGGGCTCAGCGAGCTGGTCGGGTCGGCCGCGGTGCGGAAGAACTGCGCGGCGAACTCGTGGTACGGCGCGGCCGTGTCGAGCCAGGAGGTCAGTGCGATTTCCAGGCGCTCGGCGAAGTCCCGGGTGTGGGCCATGCGGCGCCTGGCGTCGGCCGCGTGGTCGTAGGTCATGCGGTCATAGAATCCTTGAATCAAGAATTCCTTCGCCGCAAAATAGTAATAAGCATTTCCGACCGAGACTCCCGCTTCGGTGGCAATGGCTCGCATCGTGGTCTTCTCGTAGCCCCGCTCCTGGAACAGCCGCATGGCCGTTTCCAGGATCAGGGCCCGGGTCGCCTCGCTCTTGTCGGTCTTCGGCTGTGCCCGGCCGCCGGCCATGGGCCCGGTGTCCGTGCCGGGTGCGGCCGCGAGCTCGGCCGCACCCTTCTCGCCGTCCGTTCGGTTCGTTGCTGCCAGGTCGTCCACGTGCACGAGCCTAGCCGGAGACGACGTTCCATCCGGTGTCGGTGTTGTCGGTGCTCGCGGCACCGGATGCCCCCTCCGCATCCGGTACCGCGACCACCGCCCCCGTAATTTCGAACGCGTTCAAAAGCTGGTGGGAACTGTAGCGGGTTCGATTGAACATGTTCAACTCCATTGTTGTGGGAGGCTCGTCACATGATCGGTTCAGGGCAGACCACCATCCGGCACGGCCGAGCGCAGGACGCCGCGCACGTCGCCGAGCTGCATGCCGCCAGCTGGCGCACCACGTACCGGGGGATGGTCCCCGACGAGGCGATCGGGGACGGACTGGCCGCCCAGCGGCGCGAGCTGTGGGAGCTGCGCCTGGCGGCGGACTACGGTGAGCCGGAGAACACTCCGGTCCTGCTGATCGCCGAACAGGCCGGTGAGACGGCCGGGTTCGTCTATCTGGTGCCCCAGCCCGACGGCCGGGTGCTGGTGGACAACCTGCACGTACGCCCCGGCCGCACCGGCGGCGGGATCGGCCGCGAACTGCTGGCCGCGGCCCGCGCCGAGGTCGCCGAGCGGCACCCCGGGGCCGAGCTGTACCTGGAGGTGCTGAGCGGCAACACCCGCGCGGTCGCCTTCTACGAGCGAGAGGGCGGGGTGCGGATCAGGGCGCAGGAAGGCGTCTTCCCGGGCGGTTACCTGCTGCCCGAGTACGTGTACGCCTGGTCTGCCGCGCCCGGGCCGGCCTCCGGCCGGACGTCGACCAGCGGTCAGTCGACGTCGTAGACCGTCACCGGTATGCCGCGCGCCGTCAGCCGAGCCGCCACCAGCGGCTCGACCTTGGCCCAGCGCCCGCCCGCCAGTCCGCAGCCGATCCGCGGCATGTGGACGGAGGCGCCGAGTTCGCGCGCGCGCTCACCCAGGGCGGTCAGTGCGGTGTCGATGGCCTCGTACCGCACCGGCACTCCGGTGGAGCGCCCGGTCCGGATGCCGCGCTGGCCGACCAGGTTGGCCACCCAGACGTACGGCTCGACCCGCACCAGCTGCAGGGCGCCGAGGCCGAAGTCGTTCTTCGCCCGCTCCCGGTGCCAGCGTCGGAACGCCGCCTCGGGCTCGGGCCAGCGTCTGGAGAGCGCGAGCACGAAGCCCTTGCCCCAGCCGCCGAGGTCGTTGCAGACATGCGCGATCACCTTCACGCCCTTGCCCCGGGGCGTGGTGGCATCGCCTTGGACGTAGGTGATTTCCGCCATGCCTCGAAGTTAAACGGAGGCACTGACAACCCGCTCGGGATTTTCCGGCGCCTGCTCCTTTCGCGCCGTGGCCGGCCCCTTTCGCGCCATCAGGTGCCGCCGCCCGGCCAGCGCGATCAGCAGAGCGAGTGCGGCGGCCGAGGCCGGCAGGGCGTAGCCGGTGCCGGGGGCGGCGTGCTCGGCGACCGTCCCGGCGAGCGCCGCGCCGGCCGAGATGCCGACCACGATGCCGGACACCGCCACCGCCATCCCCTCGTTGAACTGCCGCTGCGGCAGCAGCTCCTGGACCAGCGTCATCCCGGTCACCATGGTCGGCGCGGTGGCCGTGCCCGCCGCGAACAGCACCACCCCGAGCACCCCGAGCCCGGCCCCGCCCAGCCCGGCCGCGAGCGGCAGCAGCAGCACCCCGGCCATCGCGGCCGCCCCGGCCAGGAAGCGCGTGCCGGGTGCCCGACGCGGGGTCAGCAGACCGAACAGCAGCCCGGCCACGCAGGAGCCGGCCGCGACCAGGGCGAGCAGTCCGCCGGCCGCCGCCTCGTGGCCGAGCGCGTCGGCGTAGGCCACCGTGGTGATCTCGGTCGCGCCGAAGACCATGCCGGTGGCCAGGAAGGTCAGCACCAGCACCCGCAGCCCGGGCACCCGCAGCGGGGAGCCGTGCCGTTGCCCGGGCGAAGCCCGTACGGGAAGGGGCGGTTCGGTGCGCCGCTGGGCGGCGAACAGCAGGGCGCCGGTGGAGCCGAGGGTGCCGGCGGTGAGCAGTCCGGCCTCCGGGGCGAGCGTCGTGCAGAGCAGCATCGCGAGCACCGGCCCGGCCATGAAGCACAGCTCGTCCAGGGCCTGTTCGAGGGAGTTGGCCAGGTGCCGGGCGGCCGGGTCGTCCCGGTACAGGTGCGCCCAGCGGGCCCGGGCCATGCCGCCGAGGTTGGGCGCGGCCGCGCAGGCCGCCCAGCAGGCGTACAGCGTCCAGTCGGGTGTGCCGAGCCGGACGCAGAGCAGTAGGGCGAGCAGTGGGACGGCGTTGTACAGCGCGGCCGGTACGGCCACCCGCGACTGCCCGTGGCGGTCCACCAGCCGTCCGAGCAGCGGCATCCCGATCGCGCCGGTGACCAGCCCGGCCGCCGAGACCGTCCCGGCCAGCGCGTACGAACCGCGCCGCTCGGCGAGCAGTACGACCAGCGAGACGCCGTTCATCGACAGCGCGAGCCGGCCGAGCAGCCCGGCCAGGGTGAAGGCGGCGGCGCCGGGGGCCGAGAACAGCCGGCGGTAGGAGGCGAGGAGGGCGGGCGAGGGCAAGCGGGCTCCTGGGAATCAGGACGGAAGGGGATTGCGCCAAGCCTGGCGGTGGTGGCGGCCGGGCGTCCAACACCTGTTTCGTCGTACTCACAACACGGTGTTGTTAATCTGCCGGGCATGCCCCGTGACCTGCACCCCCGACTGCTCCGCGGCTTCCTCGCGACCGCCGAGACACTGCACTTCGGCCGGGCCGCCGAGCGGCTGCACGTCGCCCAGCAGGCGCTCAGCCGGGACGTCCGCTCGCTGGAGGGGCTGCTCGGCGAGGCGCTGTTCACCCGCACCACCCGCAGCGTCGAGCTCACCCCGGTCGGGCGGCTGCTGCTGCCCCGGGTGCGCCGACTCCTCGCCCTGCACGACGAGATCCTTGCCGAGGCCGGAACCGGGGCCGCCGCCCGGCCGCTGCTGCTCGACCTCAACAGCGATGTCACCGGCCCCGACCTGACCGCCGACCGGGTGCTCGAACGGGCCCGCGCCGACTGGCCGGAGGGCGAGCTGCTGGCCCGATTCCATGGCGGCCTGGCCGCGGCCGCCGCCGAATTGCTGGCGCACCGGCTGGACGCCTCCTTCGGCCGCTTCGCCGGGCTGCCCGCCTCGGTGCGCGGCCAACTCGCCCAGCTGCCGGTGCGGTTGGAGCGGATCTCGGTGATGATGGCGGACACCCACCCGCTGGCCGGCCGTCCGGTGCTGCGGCTGGCGGAGCTGGCCGGGCACCCCGTCGACATCTGCGCGGGCAACCCGGCCACCACCGAGTGGACCGACCTCGGCGAGCGGCTGCTGCGCGAGCACGGCCTCACCGCCGCCGCGCCGTACGTCCCGCCGGTGGGCCTGGACGAGACCGCCCGCTACCTGGCCCGGCACGGCGACCCGATGCTGACCACGGTCGGCGGGCCGAGGATCCCGGGGGCGGTGAACGTGCCGTTGGTGGAGCCGGTGCCGCTGAGCCTGGTCAGCCTGGTGCACCGGCCCGGCGAACGCCATCCGGGCCTGCGGGCGCTTGCCGGGGCGGCGGCTGAACTCGGTACGGCCGAGGGCTGGTTGCGCCGCCCGCAGGGCAGCTGGCTGCCGTCGGCGGACGCGGCGCTGGTCGGCGGGTAGGGAGCGGCGCTGGTAGGAGCGCAGGAAGCCGCCCCTGCCCCGGGGGGATGGGCAGGGGCGGCGGTCGGTGGGCGGCGGCCGGGGCCGCCGCGGTCGTGGACGGCCGGGTCAGGCCGCCTTGACGGCAGAGATGTCGAAGCTGAGCTTGACCTTCTCGCCGATCAGCACGCCGCCGGTCTCCAGGGCCGCGTTGTAGGTCAGGCCGAAGGCGGTGCGGTCCACGACCGTGTTGCCCTCGAAGCCGACCCGCTCGGCGCCGTAGGCGTCGGTGGCGCTGCCGGTGTACTCGAGCTCCAGGACCACCGGGCGGGTGATGTCCTTGATGGTGAGCTCGCCGGTCATCCGGTAGGAGCCGTCGCCGAGCTGTTCGGTGGCGGTGCTGCGGAAGCGGATCTCCGGGTAGGTGTCGGCGGCGAAGAAGTCGCCGGTACGCAGGTGCTCGTCGCGCTGGGCCTGGTTGGTGTCGATGCTGGCGACCTTGATCACCAGGTCGGCCGAGGAGTTGCCCGGCGTGGCGCCGTCGAGGTGGAGCTTGCCGTCGTACTCGGTGAAGCGGCCCTTGACGTTGGTGACCATCGCGTGGCGGACCGAGAAGCCGATCTCGCTGTGCATGGCGTCGATCGTCCAGTCGCCGGTCAGGTGCGACAGGTCCGGGCCGGCCGGGTTCTGGGCGGCGACGGGGGCGACGGGGGTGGCGGTGGCGGTCTTGGTGCGGTTGAACAGGCCCATGGCTCCTCCTCGGGTTCGAAGCCATTTGTTTAGGCTTCAACTTCTTGCCTCCAGCGTACGGCGATGTCGTTCAATTTTCAACCATAGATCTGGGGCTTTCTTCCTGATTCACCCGATCGGCCCCACAGCCCGGCCCGACGACCGTTGTCGGACCACGCGGCTAGGCTGCGAAGAACCGGTTCCCCGCCCCGAGAGGCCCCTCATGTTCGTCCTGAACGCACTCTGGCGGGCGGACGGACGGCTCGCGCTCTGGGCCGAGGACGCCCGCACCCACCCCGGCGCCGCCGAACCGCAGCCCGACCGGCCCGCCCCGCGCGCCCACCCCTACGCCTGCCCGGCCGACGAACTGGCCGCCGTGCTCGGCGGCATCGGACCCGGCCTCGGCTGGCTGGCCGGCCAGGCCCCCGAACGCTGGGCCACCCTGCTGCTGCCCACCGTCGGCACCCTGCCCGCCCCCTCGCCCGACCTGCCGGTCACCCCACCGCGCGGCGGCGCTGTCCTCACTCCCTGGCGGGTCCCGGCACTGCTCTTCGACGCCGCGGCCGCCGCCCAACTGCTCGGCGAGGTGCACGACCCGCACTGGGCCGTCACCGGCACCGACCTGCCCGGCGCCGGCCGGGTCGAGGTGGTGTACGGCCCCTCGCTGCGCTGGCTCACCGGGGTGCACGACCTCGCCTGGCGCGCGGTCGGCCGGGGCCGGGTGCTGCCGCTGCCCGTGTCGGCCGACGGCCGCCCGCAGGCCCGCTGGCGGCCCGACCCCACCCCGGCCGGGCGCCGCGAGGCCGCCGCGCTGGCGGCGGGCTGCCCGCCGGTGCTGCTGGGGGAGTGGCCCACCGGCGCCGGAACGGGGGAGGCCCTGCTGGACGCCGCCCTCGGCGCCCTGGTGGACGCCGAGGCCCGCGCCGCACTCACTGACCAGCCCCTCCCCGCGGCCGGCGCAGCCACCGCCGACCGCTGGCTGCACGCCCTCGCCACTCCCTCCGGCGAACTCGGCGACGTCCCGGCCGAGGACTTCGCCGAGCTGCGCCACCGGATCGACGCCTGGTACGCCGCCGCCGAACCCGCGGACCCCGCGCTGCGGCTCTGCCTCCGCCTGCTCGAACCGCTCGGCCCCGACCCGGACGACCCCGAGGGCCGCCCCTCCGACGACGCCTGGCAGCTGGAGTTCCTGCTCCAGGCCGTCGACGAACCCTCCCTGCTGGTCCGCGCCGCCGACCTGCACGAGGGCGGCGCCGCGCACGCCGCACTCGCCCGCAGGGCCGCGGACGGCCGGGAACCCGCCGACGTCCTGGTCGCCGAACTCGCCCGCGCCGCCCACCGCTGGCCCGCCCTGGACGGGCTGCGCCACCGCCCCCGCCCGTCCGCCCTCCCGCTCGACCGGGCCGGCGCACTCGACTTCCTGCGCACCGCCGCGCCCGCGCTCGCCGAGAACGGCTTCGGCGTGCTGCTGCCCGCCTGGTGGCGCCGCCGCCCCCGGCTCGGGCTCGCCCTGCGCGCCGTCACCCCGCCCGCGCCCGGCACCATCGCCGTCACCAGCCAGGTCGACCGGGACGCCGTGGTCGCCTTCCGCTGGCAGGCCGCGCTCGGCCCGGACGGCACCCCGCTCACCGAACAGGAACTCGCCGAACTCGCCGCCGCCAAACAGGGCCTGGTGCGGGTCCGGGGCACCTGGCTGGAGGCCGACCCGGCACAGATCGCCGCCGCCCTCGCCTTCCTCACCGAGCAGCGCGACGGCCTGCTGGCCGCCGCCGACCTGCTGCGGCTCGCCCTCGACCCCGAGGCGACCGTCGCCGGACTGCCGGTCGCCGGCGTCCGCGTCGACGGCCCGCTCGGCGACCTGCTGGCCGGCCGCGCCGCCGACCCGGCCGACCCCGACGCCCTCGCGCTGCCGCCGGACTTCCGCGCCGAGCTGCGCCCGTACCAGCGGCGCGGCCTGGCCTGGCTGCGCACGATGTCCGGGCTCGGCCTCGGCGCCGTGCTGGCCGACGACATGGGCCTCGGCAAGACCGTCCAGACCCTCGCCCTGCTGGCCGCCGAACGGGCCGAGGGCGCCACCGGCCCCACTCTGCTGGTCTGCCCGATGTCCTTGGTCGGCAACTGGCAGCGCGAGGCCGAGCGCTTCGCCCCCGGCCTGCGGCGCCACGTCCACCACGGAACCGACCGGCTCGGCGCGGAGCAACTCGCCGAAGCCGTACGGGGCGTGGATCTGGTTATCACCACCTACGGGCTGGTCCAGCGCGACCTCGCCGCCCTGCGCGCGATCCGCTGGCGCCGGGTGGTCGCCGACGAGGCGCAGTACATCAAGAACACCGGCACCGCGCAGTCCCGGGCGATCCGCGCACTGCCCGTCACCCGCCACCGGATCGCCCTGACCGGCACCCCGGTGGAGAACCGGCTCGCCGAACTCCACGCCGTCCTGGACTTCGCCAACCCCGGCCTGCTCGGCCCGGCCGAGCGTTTCAAGGAGCGCTACGCGATCCCGGTCGAACTGCACCGCAGCCCCGAGCGCACCGCCGAACTCCGGCGCCGCACCGGCCCGTTCGTGCTGCGGCGGCTCAAGTCCGACCCGGCGGTAGCGGTCGAACTGCCCGCCAAGCAGGAGATGACCGTCTGGTGCAACCTCACCGCCGAGCAGGCCGGCCTCTACCAGGCCGTGGTCGCCGACCTGCTGCAGCGGGTCGAGGGCATCCGGGGCGTGGAGCGGCGCGGCACCGTGCTGGCCGCGATCGGCAAGCTCAAGCAGGTGTGCAACCACCCGGCCCAACTGCTGCACGACGGGTCACCGTTGGGCGAGCGCTCGGGCAAGGTCGCCCGACTCGCCGAACTGCTGGAGGAGGCGCTGGCCGAGGGCGACCGGACGCTGGTCTTCACCCAGTACGCCGAGTTCGGCACCATGCTGCGCCCGTACCTGGAGCGCCGGCTCGGCGAGGAGGTGCTCTTCCTACACGGCGGCGTCCCCCGGGGCCGCCGTGAGGAGCTGGTCCGCCGCTTCCAATCCCCGGACGGGCCGAGGGTTTTCCTGCTCTCGCTGCGGGCCGGCGGCACCGGACTCAACCTGACCGCCGCCAACCAGGTGATCCACCTCGACCGCTGGTGGAACCCGGCGGTCGAGGAGCAGGCCACCGACCGCGCCTTCCGGATCGGCCAGCGCCGGGACGTCCAGGTCCGCCGCCTGGTCTGCGTCGGCACCGTCGAGGAGCGGATCGACGAACTCCTCACCGCCAAACGCTCGTTGGCCGACACCGTGGTGGGTGAGGGGGAGCACTGGCTGACCGACCTGCCGGTCGGGGCCCTGCGCGAACTCGTCGCCCTCACCCGCGAGGACGCCGTCGCCGAGGAGGACGCGTGACCGGCCGGCCGCAGCACCCGATCGCTTCGAAGGCGCCCGTGGTCAACATCGCCGCCTACTGGCGCGGCGACTTCACCCTGCGCCCGGACCAGCCCGACGAGGAGCCGGACGAACCTTCGCTGCGCCGCCTCGGCCGCTCCGGCATCACCGTGCACGGTTGCGACCTCGCCACCCTGCTCGCCCCCGCCTACGACGCCTTCCGCAGCTGAACCCCGCCGTCTACCGTGCGGTAACGTCCCGAAGGTGACCGACACTTCAGAGACCCGTCTGGCCGACTTCGAAGAGCACCGGCGGATGGTCTTCGGCATCGCCTACCGGATGCTCGGTAGCGTCGCCGACGCCGAGGACCTGGTCCAGGACACCTGGCTGCGCTGGAGCCAGGTCACCGGCCCGGTCGCCAGCCCGGGCGGCTACCTGGCCCGCACGGTCACCAACCTCGCCCTCAACCGGCTCGACTCGGCCGCCGTCCGCCGCGAGTCCTACGTCGGCCCCTGGCTGCCCGAGCCGCTGGTCACCGAGCCGGACGCGGCCGACGGCGTCGAGCGCGCCGAGGCCGTCTCGTTCGCCCTGCTGGTGGTGCTGGAAAGCCTTTCCCCGCTGGAACGGGCGGTGTTCGTCCTCAAGGAGGCCTTCGGCTTCTCCTACCCGGAGATCGCCGAGGCCCTGGACCGCACCGAGGCCGCCTGCCGCCAGGTCGGCAGCCGGGCCCGGGCACACGTGCGCGCCCGCCGACCCCGCTACGACGCCCCGCCGGAGCTGCGCCGCCGGGCCACCGACGAGTTCCTGGCCGCCTGCGTCGGCGGCGACCTCAGCCGGATGCTCGAGCTGCTCGCCCCCGACGTCACCTCCTGGAACGACGGCGGCGGCGTGATCACCGCCGCGCTGCGGCCAATCACCGGCGCCGAGAACGTCGCCCGCTTCATCCTCGGCCTGCTCCGCAAGCTGGGCGAGGGCACGGACGCCCGCCCGGTGCTGGTCAACGGCGAGCCCGGAGTGCTGATCACCGTGCACGGCGCCGTCGACTCCGTCTCGGTCTTCGACTTCACCCAGGGGCCGGACGGCGAGCCGCTGATCTCCGCGATCCACGCCGTCCGCAACCCGCAGAAGCTCGCCCACCTCGCTTGACCCTCGACCAGGTCGAGCCCGGAGAGTCATCGGAATGGAGAGCGAGCTGCACAGCATCGGCGAGCTGGCCCGCAACAGCGGCCTGGGCGTCGGCACCCTGCGCTACTACGACGGCGCCGAGGTGCTCACCCCCGCCTGGGTCGACCCGCACACCGGCTACCGCTGGTACCGGCCCGCCCAACTCGCCGACGCCCGGCTGCTGGCCCGGCTTCGCCGGGTCGGCCTGCCGCTGGCCGGCATCCGCACCGTGCTCGGCGCCGGCCCCGGCAGCGGCGAGGCCCGGCGTGTCCTCGACGCGCACCTGCGCCGGCTGGAGGACGGTCTGGCCGACGCCCGCCGCGAGCTCTCCCTGATCCGCACGATGATCGACCAGAGGGAGCAACCGATGACCGCCACCCCCGCCGAGACCCTCCCCCAGCCTTCGGCCGGGGGGACCCCCATCGCCGTCCCCGCCGACGCCCTGGCCGCCGCCCTGGACGCAGTCCGCTTCGCGGTCTGCGGCGACCCGGAACTGCCCTCCCTCGCCGGAGTGCTGTTCGAACCGGACGGCCCGGTGCTGCGCCTGGTCGCCACCGACCGCTACCGGCTGGCCCTCGCCGAGGTCCCCGCCACCGGCGCGCCCGAGCAGCCGACCGCCGGCACCATCGTCCCGACCCCGCTGGCGGACGCCCTGCGCGCCCTGCTCCCCACCGCCCCGGCCGAGGTCACGCTCACCCTGGGCGCCGATACCTTCCGCGCCGAGACGGGCGGCCACCGCATCGAGGGCGCCGCGCTCGACTTCGACTACCCCGACCACCGCGTCCTCACCCGGCTCGACCCGCAGCACCGGATCACCCTGCCCGCCGCCGACCTGCGCGCCGCCGTCGAGGCCGGCGCCACCCGCACCCTCCCCTCCGGCCCCCAGGGCGCCGACTGTGCCGTCACCGTCCTGACCCTCACCCAGGACGGTCGCCTCACCGTCGCCTCCACCCCCGCGGCCGGGGACTTCCAGGTCGCCGTCAACCGCGACTTCCTTCTCGACGCCCTCCGCGCCGGCCACCCCGAACAGCTCCTGCTCGAACTCGGCGGCCCGATCGCCCCGCTCGCCATCCGCACCCCGGGCCGGGCAGGCACCTTCTCCGTCCTGATGCCCGTCCGCCTCCCCGACACCGCGTGACTCCCGGCCCATCGACGCCCCCGTGAGGTGATCGGACCGAAGGCCGGGGCGCGCCCGCGGTCCTCGCCCGCAACCCGCCACCGTCAACGCCGCCCTACGCGAACTCTGCTCCTGAAGCGGCTCTGCAAGGATCCTCCGCATGAGTACCGACTCCGAAGTCCAGACCTCCGACGGCGGCCACCTGTGGGCCGAACGCCGCGGCGCCGGCACCCCGGTGGTGCTGCTGCACGGCTCCGGCATGGACTCCCGACTGTGGGACGCCGTCGTCCCCGAACTGTCCCGCCATCACGACGTGATCCGCTACGACGCCCGCGGCCTCGGCCGGTCCACGCCCCCGGAACGGGCGTTCGACGACGTCCAGGACCTGCGCGCCGTCCTGGACCACTTCGGCCTCGACCGCGCCGCCCTGGTCGGCCTGAGCATGGGTGGCGAGACCGCCCTGGACTTCACCCTCGCCCACCCCGAGCGGGTCACCGCCCTGGCCCTGATCGGTGCCTCGGTCAGCGGCCACGACTGGCCACCGTCCCCCGACACCTCCGCCTACACCGAGGCCCGCTGCCGCGGCGACGCGGCGACACTCGCCGACCTGGAACTGTCCGTCTGGGCCGCCCTCGGCCGCACCGCCCCCGGCGGAGCACTGATCGAAACGATGGTCCGGGAGAACGCGACCCGCCGCATCACCAGCGAGCACCACCTCGCCGGCGCCCCGGCCCGCGACGCCGAATCCCACCTCACCCGCATCACCGCCCCCACCCTGGTCGTCCACGGAGCCCACGACCACCCCGAGATCGCGGCCATCGCCCAACGCCTCACCACCGACATCCCCGGCGCCCACCACCACCTGCTCCCCGACGCCGACCACTACCTCCCCCTGCGCACCCCCCACCACCTCACCGCCCTCCTCCTGCCCCACCTGGCCTAACCACCCGCCAACCCCCGCACCCGCACCCGCACCCGCACCCCCCTCCAGCGAGAGGACGCGCCCCCGGCCACCCGCCCTCCCGAAAGCCACCCCCCACAACAGACACCCCCGCTTGCCTCCCGCTAGCAGCCTGCTTGCAATTGCAAGCACCCTGCCGCACCCTGTCCATATGGCCTCACTCAACGTCGCTTCCCTAGGCGAGTACATCCGCGAGCAGCGCCGCAGCGCGCAGTACTCGCTGCGCCAACTGGCGGAGGCCGCCGGCGTGTCCAACCCGTACCTGAGCCAGATCGAGCGAGGGTTGCGCAAGCCGAGCGCGGAGATCCTGCAGCAGATCGCGAAGGCGCTGCGGATCTCGGCGGAGACGCTCTACGTCCAGGCCGGGATCCTGGAGGAACGGCGGGGTGAGGGGCTGGAGCTGCGGGTCTCGATCCTGGCCGATCCGCTGATCAACGAGCAGCAGAAGCAGGCGCTGCTCGCGGTCTACGACGCCTTCCTCAAGGAGAACGCCGCTTCGACCTCCGGTCCCACGACCGACGGCGCAGCCACCCAGAACACCCACCGGGAGGACCGGTAACCATGCCGATCACTGACGACATCAAGAAGACCCTCACCGACCCGACCCCGCTGTACGCCCTGGCCGGCGCCGGGGACCTCGCCTACGAGAAGCTGCGCGAGGTGCCTGGCAAGGTCGAGGCGCTGGCGGCGGACCGCAAGTCCGCACAGGAGAAGGCGACCGCCAAGCTGCACGAGGCACAGGAGCTGCTGACCGGGGCGCCCGCCAAGGTCACCGAGGCCGTCACCACCCTCCCCGCCGACCTGAAGGCGTTGCAGGAGCGGGCCCAGGGCTTCGCCCTCCAGCAGGTGGCCCGCGCGGTCGAGCTGGCGGTGAAGGCCAAGGAGACGTACGACGAGCTGGCCGAGCGCGGCAAGGTCGTGGTCGACAAGGCCCGCCCGCAGGACGACACCACCGATACCACCGCCACCACCGAGACCGCCGAACTGGTCGAGGCCGAACAGGTCGAGGACGGTGCTCCCGCCCCCACGCCGAAGAAGTCCGCCAAGGCCCGGAAGAGCACTCCCGACAGCACGGAGTGATCGGGGCCCGCGGCCACGGGCACATCCGGTGACGGCCGGACGTTGACAGCATTGCGGACGGTCGCCGTGCCAGGATGGGCGAGGGCCGGGGCGTGGGAAGCCGAGAGACGTAGGAGATCGCGATGACCGGAGTGTTCCAGATCCTGGCCTTTTCCTACCTGAACCCGTTCTGGTGGATGGCCGTGGCCATCCTCGGCTACAAGCTCTTCGCGCTGCTCGACGCGGCCACCCGCCGGGAGGACGCCTACCGGGCGGCGGACAAGAAGACCAAGGGGTTCTGGCTGGCCATCCTCGGGATCAGCTTCGGGTGGGACCTGCTGTTCGGGGCGAACTTCCTCGGCAGCATCGGCACCCTGGTCGGCCTGGTCGCCTCGATCGTCTACGTGGTGGACGTCCGCCCGGCGATCCGGGCGCTGACCGGCGGTAGCGGCCGTGGCGGCCAGAGCAACACCGGCCCGTACGGCCCCTGGTAGGCCGACGACAAAAAACGCCGCAGCCCGGGCGGGATCTCACCCGCCCGGGCTGCGGCGTTTCCTGGAGGGGCCGCCCGGCGCGCACCCCTCAGCGCGGACCCCTCAGCGCGGAACCCCTCAGCCGAGGATCAACTGCACCGGATTGCGCTCCAGCAGCAGCACCGCGACGTCGTCGGTCAGCGCGCCGCCGTTCAGCTCCTCCACCTCGGCGATCGCGCTGTCGACCAGCCGCCCCCGGGTCAGCCCGGCGGACTGGTGGTCGGCGATCAGGTCGGCCAGCCCGTCCTGGCCGAGGCGGCGCGACCCGGCCCCGACCCGGCCCTCGATCAGTCCGTCGGTGTAGAGCAACAGCCGCCAGCCGGGCCGGAGGTCGAGCTCGTGCGCGGGCCAGGCGGCCTGCCCGTCGTGGCAGGGCAGCAGTCCGAGCGCGGGCCCGGCGAGGTCGGCGGGCAGGGGGACGGGGGCGTGGTCGCGGCCGAGCAGCAATGGCGCCGGGTGTCCGGCGAGGTAGAGCCGGGCCCGCTCGCCGGTGCCGAGCGAGTCGAGGCCGGTGTCGGCGCCGCCGGGCTCGATGACCAGCATGCAGAGCGTCGCGAAGATCTCGTCGCTGCGCCGCTCGTGCTCCAGCACGTGCTGGAGGGTGGTGAGCAGGGCTTCGCCGGTGAGGCCGGCGAAGACCAGGGTGCGCCACGCTATCCGGAGCGCAACGCCGAGCGCGGCCTCGTCCGGGCCGTGGCCGCAGACGTCGCCGATCACGACGTGAACGGTGCCGTCGTCGGTGCGCACGGCGTCGTAGAAGTCGCCGCCGAGCAGGGCGCGGCGCCGCCCGGGGCGGTAGCGCCGGGTGAAGGAGAGCCCGGCGCCTTCCAGCAGCGGGGTGGGCAGCAGGTGGCGCTGGAGGCGGGCGTTCTCCTGGCCGCGCAGTTCGGCCTCGACCAGGCGGCGCTGGGACTCGTCGGCGCGTTTGCGTTCGACGGCGTAGCGCAGGGCGCGGGCCAGCAGCGGGCCGTCCGTGTCGTGCTTGAGCAGGAAGTCCTGGGCGCCGGCGGCGACGGCGGCCGCGCCGAGTTCGGCTCCGGCGGCGTCGGTGAGCACCACGACGGGGATGTGCGGGGCGCGCCGGAGCAGCTCGCGCAGGCCCTCCAGGCCGTCCGAGGCGTCGGACGGGTGGGGCAGGTCGGCCGGGGAGGCCAGGTCGAGCAGCACACAGCCGAATTCGGGGCCGCGGGTGCGCCCGCGCCGGGCGGCGGAGGCGGCCTGGGCCAGCAGTTGGGTGGCCTGGTCGAGGCCGCGGGCCCAGTGGATCTCGATCGAGGTGCCGCTGTCGGCGACCGCGGCCTTGATCAGCTGGGCGTCCGAGGCGTCGTCCTCGATGACCAGCAGCCGCAGCGGTGCGGCGCCGCCGTCGGCGGGCCCGTCACCCGGTGCCGGAACGTTTCCCACCTCGGCCAGGTGCGACGGGTGCCGCCCGCCGTGCGCGGTCCGGACCGGCTGTGACCGGGGGTGAGGCATCGGGGGAGCTGCCGTCGCCGGGCCGGTCGTTGCCGGGCGCTTACGGGCATGGCCGACGGGGGCGCCGTCATGGGCGCCCGGCAGGTCCGCGGCACCAGGTGCCCGCCCGTCTCCCGTTGCGGGCATCGGTGGTTCCTCCCTTTCCCCGACTGCGTAACGGCCGGCGTCCGTCCGCGGTGCCCGCCTGGCACCTCGCGTCGGGGAACTTCTCGCGACCATAACGTGATCTCCGGGGATTTCTTCGGCCGACCGGCGCCGTTGTGGTTATTGCCACGCCGGTGGCGGTGTGGTGATCAGACTCGGATGACGGCTCGGATCCCGTCCCGGCGGCTGCCGGGCGGGCCCGGGAAAGGGGGCAGATGATGGTGATGCGGATCACCCTGGTCGAGGGTGACATCACGGAACAGCGGGTGGACGCGGTGGTGAACGCCGCCAACTCGTCCTTGCTGGGCGGCGGCGGGGTGGACGGCGCGATCCACCGCAAGGGCGGACCGCAGATCCTGGAGGAGTGCCGTCGGCTGCGGGCCTCGCACTGGGGCAAGGGGCTGCCCACCGGGCGCGCGGTGGCGACCACGGCCGGACGGCTCCCGGCCCGGTGGGTGGTGCACACCGTCGGGCCGGTGTATCTGGCGGAGGAGTACGAGGAGCGGGCTGAGCTGCTGGCCTCCTGCTATCGCGAGTCGCTGCGCGTGGCGGCGGAGTTGGGGGCGGGCACGGTGGCCTTCCCGGCGGTGTCGGCCGGGATCTTCGGCTGGCCGCCGGTGGATGCGGCCCGGATCGCGCTCGGCACCGTCGCCCGGGTGCTGGACGGCGGTGACACGCGCGCGGGCGCGGGGCTGGCGGAGGTGCGGTTCGTGCTGTTCGGGTCGGAGATGTACGGGGTGTTCGAACGGGCCCTGGGGGAGCTGCTCGGCCAGGACGGCTGACGGCTGGGCGCGGTTGAGCGTGGCTGTGTACGGCTGGGCGTGGTGGGCGCCGAGCGGCGTGTGGTGTGGTCGCTCGGCGGCCTCCATCGTCGCCTGATGAGGCGTCAACACGCCAGAGATATTCGATAACTCGTTCGAGTGAATGCGGTGCGTCGCTCACCAGAACTGGGAGCAGGTCGCCCACCAGCCCTGAGGCACGTCGCCCGTCGGCCCTGAGGCGCGGGCCCCGGCTAGGGCGCGAGCGCCGTCCAGGGCACCGTGACCTCGCCCTGCCGCCACCGCCCGCGCGCGTCCACCAGCGGCCAGCTGCCCGCCAGCGCTGTGCACGCCGCCACCCAGCGCTGCCGCGCCCCGAACGCCCCGTACGGCGCGGCCGCCGCCCAGGCCCGGTCGAAGTCGGCCAGGAAGGCGTGCACCGGCCGCCCCGGCACGTTGTGGTGGATCAGCGCCTTCGGCAGCCGTTCGGCCAGGTCGGAGGGCTGCTCCAGGCCGCCCAGCCGGGCCGCGAAGGTCACCGTCCGGGGCCCCTCCGGGCCGAGCGCGACCCAGACGTGCCGCCGTCCGATCTCGTCGCAGGTGCCCTCGACCAGCAACCCGTCCGGGGCGAGCCGGGCGCACAGCCGCTCCCACACCCCGGCCACCGCCGACTCCTCGTACTGCCGCAGCACGTTGGCCGCCCGGATCAGCTGGGCCGGCGCGCCGCCGTCCAGCGGCACCTCGAAGCCGCCGCGCCGGAAGGTGAGCAGCGGCGCCTCGGCGTACGGCAGCGCGGCCGCGACCCGCTCCGGCTCGATCTCGATCCCGACCACCCGGACGTCCGGCCGCACCGTGCGCAGCCGCCCGGCCAGCTCCACGGCCGTCCAGGGCGCCGCGCCGTAGCCGAGGTCGACCGCCACCGGCGGCCGCTCGGCGGCGCGCAGCGTGCGGCCCAGGGTGTGCGCGATCCAGCGGTCCATCCGGCGCAGCCGGTTGGTGTTGGTGGTGCCCCGGGTGACGGTCCCCACCGGACGGCCGGCCCGCCCGCGGGCGGGCGCGGTGGGCGCGGGGTCGAAGGAGGCAGCCATGTCCAGAAGGGTAGTCGGCCCGTGCCATGACCTGGCCGGATGTCGGCCCGGCCGCGGGCGCTGGCCGGTCCCTGTCAGCTCACCGCCCGGACCGGGAATGCCGGACGACCGCCGTGTGGTTGGCACACTGGCGGTGATGTGTGCCCGGACGGGGCAGCGCACACCGGACATGCGGCGGCCCGTTCACGCGGACCGCCGAGACGGGCCGCACACGAGGAGGCTTCAGCCAGGTGATTCAGCACCCCGTCCGTTCGGTACGCCGTGCCCAGTCCGCCGCGCCCGCGCGCGGCCGGCTCCAGTCGCTCGTCCCGGGCCGCCGCCGTCCGCGCCGAATAGCCATGCTGAGCGTGCATACCTCGCCGCTGCACCAGCCCGGCACCGGGGACGCCGGCGGGATGAACGTCTACATCGTCGAGCTGGCCAAGCGCCTGGCCGAGCTCAACATCGAGGTCGAGGTGTTCACCCGGTCGATCTGCTCGGACGACGCGCCGACCGTCGAGCTGGCCCCGGGCGTGCTGGTGCGGCACGTCACCGCCGGGCCGTACGAGGGCCTGGTCAAGGAGGACCTGCCGGCCCAGCTGTGCGCCTTCACCCACGGGGTGCTGCGCACCGAGGCCGGCCACCGCCCCGGCCACTACGACCTGGTGCACTCGCACTACTGGCTCTCCGGGCAGGTCGGCTGGCTGGCCGCGCAGCGCTGGGGGGTGCCGCTGGTGCACACCATGCACACCATGGCGAAGGTGAAGAACGCCGCGCTGGCCGAGGGCGACACGCCCGAGCCCGCGGCCCGGGTGATCGGCGAGACCCAGGTGGTCGAGGCCGCCGACCGGCTGATCGCCAACACCACCGAGGAGGCCGCCGAGCTGGCGCTGCACTACGGCGCCCGGCCGGACCAGCTGGCAGTCGTCCACCCCGGGGTGAACCTGGACGTCTTCCGCCCCGGCGGCCCGTCGGCCGCGGCCGACGCCCGGGCCCGGCTGGGCCTGCCGCAGGACGCCGCCGTGCTGCTGTTCGCCGGCCGGATCCAGCCGCTGAAGGCGCCGGACGTGCTGCTGCGGGCGGTCGCCGCGCTGCTGGAGCGCCGTCCGGAGCTGCGCGAGCGCCTGGTGGTGCCGGTGGTCGGCGGCCCGTCCGGCACCGGACTGGCCCGGCCGGAGAGCCTGCACAAGCTGGCCGCCCAGCTGGGCATCGGCGATGTGGTGCGCTTCCACCCGCCGGTCGGCCAGGCGAGCCTCGCGGAGTGGTACCGCGCGGCGACGGCCCTGGTGATGCCCTCGTACAGCGAGTCCTTCGGGCTGGTCGCGCTGGAGGCGCAGGCCTGCGGCACCCCGGTGGTGGCGGCCGCGGTCGGTGGACTGCCGGTCGCGGTGCGGGACGGCGACTCCGGCTCCCTGGTGAACGGCCACGACCCGCTGCAGTGGGCCAGTGCGCTGGAGCCGTACGTGACCGACCGGGCGCTGGTGGCCCGGCGGGGCGCGGCGGCGGCCCGGCACGCGGGCGCCTTCGGCTGGGACACCGCCGCGGCGACCACCGCCGAGGTGTACGCCGGCAGCCTGGCCCGCCCGGCCGGCCGCCTGGCCGGGGCTCGCCGCCGCCCGGCCTGACACCGGGGCGCCCGGTGCGCGGGGGGCGGCTGCGCCCCGCGGGCCGCGCTCCACGGGCTGCGCTGCACGGGTACTGGCGAGTAACGTCACCCCCATGGCAATCCGCACCAAGGACGAGGCCCTGACCCTCCTGCGCACCGCCCTGGACGACGCCGGGGTGGCCTGGGAGCCGGCCGCCGCCGACCCGTACACGCTGGTGGCGACCCTCCCGGGCACCCGCAAGCTGTCCACCACCTGCGCCCTTCGGGTCGGCGACCACACCCTGTCGGTGAACGCCTTCGTGGTCCGCCGCCCGGACGAGAACCACGAGGCCGTCTACCGCTGGCTGCTGGAGCGCAACACCCGGATGTACGGCGTCGCGTACGCCGTCGACCAGCTCGGCGACGTCTACCTGGCCGGCCGCCTGCCGCTGGAGGCGCTCACCCCGCAGGCCGTGGACCGGCTGCTCGGGACGGTGCTGGAGAACGCCGACGAGCCCTTCAACACCCTGCTGGAGCTGGGCTTCGCCTCGGCGATCCGGCGCGAGTGGGAGTGGCGGACCAAGCGCGGGGAGTCCACCCGCAACCTGGCCGCCTTCGCCCACCTGGCCGCCCCGAAGGCCGACTGACCTCGGGCGCGTCCTGCGGATCCCTGCCGGGTCCTGATCCGACGAGATCCACGAGACGCGGGCCAGGCCCTCAGGCGCCCGTCGGAGCCTTCTCGGCCTCCGCCGCGGGCGCCGCCACCTCGGTCACGGCCTCGGTACGGCGCCCGGCCGCGCCCGTCCGGCGGGCCAGCGCCACGTACCCGAGCGCCGCGACCGTGCCGACCGCCCCGCAGGCCAGCCAGAGCGCCGCCGGCCCCGCGTACTGCAGCAGCAGCCCGCCGCCCGCCGGGCCGAGCAGCGAGGCGAGCGACCAGGACAGCGAGTAGACGCCCTGGTAGCGGCCACGCGCGTGGGTGGGCGCCAGCTCGGCGATCAGGCCCATCATCACCGGGGTGTGGAGGATCTCCCCGACGGTCCAGACGCCCACCGAGAGCGCGAACAGCCACGCCGAGGAGCCGGCCAGCGCGGCCAGCCCGAAGCCCCAGCCGGTGAGCAGGCAGCTGGCGATCAGCAGCCCGGTCCGCGAGCGGCCCTCCATCCACCGGGTGAGCGGGATCTGCAGCACCACGATCAGCAGCCCGTTCAGGCCGATGACCAGCCCGTACTCGGTGGACGTGATGCCCGAGGCGCCCATGTCCACGGCCAGCGTGGTGGAGCCCTGCTGGAAGAGCAGGGCGACCAGCAGGGTCAGCCCGACCAGCGCCATGAACGGGGCGTCCCGGAGCACCGTGAGCAGGCTGGTCTTCGGCTCGGCGGCGCCGGCCGCCTGCTCGGGCGAGGCCTGCGGCTTGGTCTCCGGGATCCGGATGAAGATCACCACCGCGCAGACCAGGGTGGTGAGCGCGTCCAGCAGGAAGAGCGTGAGGTAGCCGTGGGTGGCGATCAGACCGGCCGCGGCGGCCGAGAGGCCGAAGCCGATGTTGATCGCCCAGTAGTTCAGCGAGTACGCCCGGACCCGGTCCTCGGCCGGGACGAGGTCCGCGATGATGGCCGAGGTGGGCGGCCTGGTCGCGTTGTTGCACAGGCCCACCAGGAAGGCCACCGCGGCGATCGCCACCTGGCCGTCCACGAAGCCGAGCACGGCGGTAGACGCCGCGGTGCCGAGCTGGGCGGCGACCAGCGTCGGCCGGCGTCCGATCCGGTCGGTCAGCACGCCCGCGCCGACCGCCGAGATCGCCGAGCCGAGGCCGAACAGCGAGGCCACCAGGCCCGCGTAGGAGGGTGAGTACCCGCGCTCGGCGGTCAAGTAGAGCGCCAGGAACGTGACGACGAAGGATCCGAGGCGGTTCACCAGTGTGCTCACCCAGAGCCACCAGAACTGCCGTGGCAACCCGCCCACCGTCTCCCGTACCAGTCTTCGGATCCGGGGGTTGCTGACCAGGCTGACGAGCATGTGGGGGCTCCCGAGGGCAGGCGTCCGCTGAGCGGCGCGGGCAGGCCCGTCAGCCGACGCATGTAAGCGGCAGATGTGCGGCGCACACATTACCCACCGGACCAAGGTCCCCACCAGGGGTTTTCCGGCCCTCCACTAAGCTGGGGGCCATGGCTGACACGACGTACCGACTCATCCTGCTCCGTCACGGCGAGAGCCAGTGGAACCAGAAGAACCTGTTCACCGGTTGGGTCGACGTCGACCTCAACGAGAAGGGCGAGAAGGAGGCCGCCCGCGGCGGCGAGCTCCTGTCCGCCGAGGGCCTGCTCCCCGACGTGGTGCACACCTCGCTGCTGCGCCGCGCCATCCGCACCTCGCAGATCGCCCTGGACAAGGCCGACCGTCACTGGATCCCGGTCAGCCGCAGCTGGCGCCTGAACGAGCGGCACTACGGCGCGCTGCAGGGCAAGGACAAGGCCCAGACCCTGGCCGAGTTCGGCGAGGAGCAGTTCCAGCTGTGGCGCCGCTCCTACGACACCCCGCCGCCGGTCCTGGCCGACGACAACGAGTACTCGCAGGCCGGTGACGCCCGCTACGCCGAGATCCCGAGCGAGCTGCGTCCGCGCACCGAGTGCCTGAAGGACGTCGTCGAGCGGATGCTCCCGTACTGGTACGACGCCATCGTCCCGGACCTCGCCGCCGGCAAGACCGTCCTGGTCACCGCCCACGGCAACAGCCTGCGCGCGCTGGTCAAGCACCTCGACGGCATCTCCGACGCCGACATCGCGGGCCTGAACATCCCGACCGGCATCCCGCTGGTCTACGAGCTCGACGCCGACTTCAAGCCGGTCGTCGCCGGCGGCCGCTACCTCGACGCCGACGCCGCTGCCGCCGCCATCGAGGCGGTCAAGAACCAGGGCAAGAAGTAAGCCCGAAAGCTGATCGGCCCCGCTGCCCCGGCAAGCCGGGGAGCGGGGCCGATCAAGTTGATGGGCCTGGCGCCACAGCGCGGTATTGACCAAGCCGGGCTACGACGCGAGCCGGCCGGTCACCCTGACAGCCTGGACCGGACGCCCTTCCTGACCGTCCCGTACAACGGTCGGCAGGTGCCGAGCGCGCTCAGCCACACCGCGACCGCCCCGAGCGGGCGCACCGGCCACCAGGTGATCGTCGCGGTCCGGACGATCGCCGACACCGGGAACGCCTTCTACTCCTGCACCGACGTCCAGTTCTGAGATACGGGACAGGGCGGAACGGAAAGGATGAGGTGCACGGCCGCCCGGCGGCCGTGCACCTCATGGCTCCTCGGTGGCGGATGCCTCAGTGGCCGCCGCAGCAGCCGCCGTCCGCGCCGCCGCACTGGCAGGGCGCACCGGACTGGCAGCCGCAGCCGCAGCCCGGTCCGCAGCCGCAGCCGGCCGCGAGGACGGGCAGCAGCTTCGGGGCGGGTGGCTCGACGGTGTTGTGGGCGGGTGCCGGTCGGGTCGGGTTGGCCTTCATCGAGCGCTTCCCTCCTTGTGACGGGCGCACTCCTGTGCCCCCAACTATCGAGTGAAGCCGCCAATCGGAGGGAGCGTCAACAGGCGTGCAGTGGCAGGACGGACGGAAGACCGTGCGTCCACACCACCCTCGCCGCAGGTTTACCCACCCCCCGGGGGGGTGGGAGCCGGTCACTTCGCCCCGGGGGCCTCTGCCGCCTCGGTGGCGGCCACGAACTCGGCCACGTGCTCGCCCGTCACCAGGTACACCACGCGCTTGGCGACCGACACCGCGTGGTCCGCAAAGCGCTCGTAGTAGCGGCCGACCAGGGTGAGGTCGACGGCGGTCTCGATGCCGTGGTGCCAGCGCTCGTCGATCAGGTGGGACAGCAGCTCGCGGTGCAGGCTGTCGATGGCGTCGTCGTCCTGCTCCAGCTCCAGGGCCTTGTGGACGTCCTTGGTGGCGATCACCAGACCCGCCTTGGCGACCAGTCGCTGGGCGAGCTGGCCCATCTCCAGGACGGTGGAGTGCAGGTCGGAGGGCACGGCCGACTCCGGGTAGCGCATCCGCGCGACCTTGGCGACGTGCCGGGCGAGGTCCCCGCAGCGCTCCAGGTCGGCGCTCATCCGCAGCGAGGTGACCACGATGCGCAGGTCCGTGGCGACGGGCTGCTGCCGCGCGAGCAGATCGATGGCGCGGTTCTCCAGCTCGTGGTGGAGGTCGTTGACCTTCTCGTCGGCGGCGATGACGCTCTCCGCCAGCGCCAGGTCCGCGTCGAGGAGTGCGGTGGTGGCCCGGCCCATGGCCGAGCCCACCAGCCGGGCCATCTCGACCAGGCTGTCGCCGATCGAATCCAGTTCCTCGTGGTACGCGTCGCGCATGTTCTCTCCTCACTAGCTGTGTCGGTGGCGGTGCCGACCGGTCAGCCCGTCCGACCACCGTTCCGGCGTTCGGGCGACCGCTGCTGGTGGCGCGAATGGTACGCGCACACCTGAGACGACGGCCGCTGTTCGGCACGCCGTTCTCTCCCACACGGGCTGCATGGCCAACTCTGTGCCGTTCGGGCGACGGTGCACGGCCGGTGCGGTGAATCGGCAGCTACGTGAAGGTGAATTCTCGGCAACGCGTGGTCGATGCCTTGATCCAGCCCTTGGGGAGTGGCCTGGTCGTGCGCTTACGCTGGCCACATGGACGTGAACGTGGCCGCTGCCGCCGCCTGTGCCATAGCCGGGCTCGGCGTCGGCCTCACCGCCTCCATCGCCTTCCGCTGGAGCGAGCGCGAGCAGGCCAGGGGCAGGCACCTCAGCGGCAGGCACTACGGCCGGACCCAGGCACTGGGAACCGGCAACCCGGAACCCCCGCTGCCGCCGGGGGTCGACACCGTACTCTCCGTGCTCCGTTCCTGCGCGATCGTGCTGGGCGAGGGCGACGAGGTGGTCAAGGCCAGCTCGGCGGCGTACGCGATGGGCCTGGTGCGCGGCGGCGCGGTCGCGGTGGACCAGATGCTCGCGCTGGCCCGCGCCACCCGCCGGGACGGCGAGATCCGGCAGGTCGAGCTGGAGGTGCCCCGCCCCGGCGCGGCCCGCGCGGTCGAGCCGCTCGCGGTGTCCGTCCGGGTCGCCCCGCTGGGCTCCCGGCTGGTGCTGGTGCTGGTCGAGGACCAGACCGAGCGCCGCCGGGTGGAGGCCGTCCGCCGGGACTTCGTGGCCAACGTCAGCCATGAGCTCAAGACCCCGGTCGGCGCCCTGTCGCTCCTCTCCGAGGCGGTCGCCGACGCGGCCGACGACCCGGAGGCGGTGCAGCGCTTCGCCGGCCGGATGCAGGTCGAGGCGACCCGCCTGGCCAGCCTGGTGCAGGAGATCATCGACCTCTCCCGGGTCCAGGACGACCGGCTGATGGTCGACCCGGAGCCGGTCGCGGTGGACGAGCTGATCGCCGAGGCGATCGACCGCTGCCGCCAGCAGGCCGCCGCCAAACAGATCCTGATCGCGGCCGGCGGCATCGCCGGGCTCTACCTGCACGGCAACCGCGGCCAGCTCGCCGCCGCGCTCGGCAACCTGGTGGAGAACGCCGTCAACTACAGCCCGCCCCGCACCCGGGTGGCGATCGCCACCCGCCGGATCTCCAGCGCCGCGGCGCTCGGCGAGGCGGACGGCGAGCTGATCGAGATATCGGTGACCGACCAGGGCATCGGCATCTCCGAGAAGGACCGCGAGCGGGTCTTCGAACGCTTCTACCGGGTCGACCCGGCCCGCTCCCGGCAGACCGGCGGCACCGGCCTCGGCCTGTCCATCGTCAAGCACGTCGCCGCATCGCACGGCGGCACCGTCTCGGTGTGGAGCGTCGAGGGCCAGGGTTCGACCTTCACCATCCGCCTGCCCGCCGGACAGGTGCCCGTCGCCGACGACCTCGACGACGACCTGCTCGACGACGCGCTCGGAGACGACCTGGACGACGAGGCGATCGCCGACGCCCCCGACGCCGCCGACGACTTCGACGACGAGCCCGGCGGCCACACCGCCGGGCCCGCCGCCGCACCCCGAACCCTCACCACGGACCGTTCGCACGGCACGGCCCGTTCGCTCCCCGCCGGGGAGCGGGAAGAACCCCTGACAACCGCAACCAAGCTTGCCCCGGAGGCCCGATCGTGACCCGAGTACTGGTGGTCGAGGACGAGGAGTCGTTCAGCGACGCCCTCTCGTACATGCTCCGCAAGGAGGGCTTCGAGGTGGCCGTCGCCGCCACCGGCCCCGACGCCCTGGAGCAGTTCGAACGCAACGGCGCGGACCTCGTCCTGCTCGACCTGATGCTGCCGGGCCTGCCGGGCACCGAGGTCTGCCGCCAGCTCCGGGTGCGCTCCAACGTCCCGGTGATCATGGTGACCGCCAAGGACAGCGAGATCGACAAGGTCGTCGGGCTGGAGATAGGCGCTGACGACTACGTCACGAAGCCGTACTCCACCCGTGAGCTGGTCGCCCGGATCCGCGCGGTGCTGCGCCGCCGCGGCGAGGACGGCGGCGCGGGCGAGAACGGCGGCGGCCCGGGCGCCCTGGAGGCGGGCCCGGTCCGGATGGACGTGGACCGGCACGTGGTGACCGTGGACGGCGCCAAGGTCGACCTGCCGCTCAAGGAGTTCGACCTGCTGGAGATGCTGCTGCGCAACGCGGGCCGGGTGCTCACCCGCATGCAGCTGATCGACCGGGTCTGGGGCGCGGACTACGTCGGCGACACCAAGACCCTGGACGTCCACGTGAAGCGCCTGCGGGCCAAGATCGAGCCCGACCCGGGCGCGCCGCGCTACCTGGTCACCGTCCGCGGCCTGGGCTACAAGTTCGAGCCGTAAGCCGTAGACCGCGGCAACGCCCGTACGCGGAAGGCCCCCTGGAAACCGCCACCAGCCGGAGGGGGCCTTCCGCGTAGCGGGCCTCCCGTGGGCCCGGGAAGGGCTCGCGGGAGGCGGTGTACCGCGTCAGTGGGCGGCCGGAGCGGTCGCCGACGAGGTGGCACCGGCGACCGGCGTGGTCGGAGCGCCCGGGGTGGTGGCGCCGGCCGACGGGGTGCCGGTGGCGCCCGGGGTGGCGCTCTTGGTGGGCACGGCCGCCGGGGTCGGGCCGAAGCCCTTGTACAGGCCGCGGCCGTTCTCGCCCGAGTCCGGGCTCACGCCGGCCTGGGCGTCGACCTTCTGGCCGTCCTTGAAGGTGAAGGTGGTGGGGGCGAAGCCGCCGACGTGCACGGAGGCCGCGGCGAGGGAGGCGGACGGGTTGCCCTGGCCGCCGATCAACACCGAGCCGCCGGCCGGGACGACGATGCTGGACAGCGGGGCGCCCGCGGCGTCCGCGAAGGTGGCGCTGTTGGTGCCGACGGTGATCGACTGCAGCTCGGCCGGGGTGTCGGCCGTGTTGGAGATGTTGACGACCACGTTGGCAGGGCCCGTGTAGTCACCCGAGGTACCCACCCCGGTGACGACCACGATGTCGTTCAGCCGGAGGTTCGTCCCGATGGTCGCTGCCGCGTTGTCGGGCTTGATCTGCAGCGTGTCCGGCGTGTTGCCGGCGGCGCAGGACGACAGCGAGGCGATGGCGATGGCGGCGATGGCGGCGATGCTGCCGCGTCGAAGGCTGCGGCTCACGGCGGCGGCTTCTCCCTAGGTCACGTGTCGACAGGTCAGGTCTCAGATTATCGACCTCACTTATGCGCTCCTCACGGGGTGGTCCCCGTGTCGCACTCCCGGGGTCTCCCCGGGGCCGACCGGGCGTACGAGTGCCATGACCGAGTCACACAGAGTCACGCGGGGGACAAGCTTCGACCAAGATCGAATAACGATTGGGTCACGGCCGGGAAAGAGGCGAAAGCTCAAGATCCAATCACGGCTGCGGGGGTGTTGCGCAAGGGTTTCGCCGAGCGCCGGAACCGCCTCCGACCTGCGGGAAGCCCCTCTCGAACATCGGTCGCAGCACGTCATGGGGGTGCTTGTCAAGCCCCGAGACCGGCCCTGACCTGCGAAAACGCCCTTCGGGTGCGCCGCGAGGCGTGTTATTCTGGAAAGCCACGGAAGGGGTCCTGTCACATGACGTTCAAGGTTGGCGACACGGTGGTCTACCCCCATCACGGGGCCGCGCTGATCGAGGCCATCGAAATTCGCCAGATCAAAGGTGTGGACAAGACCTACCTGGTGCTCAAGGTGCAGCAGGGAGACCTGACGCTCCGCGTGCCCGCCGAGAACGCGGAGTTCGTCGGCGTTCGCGACGTGGTCGGCCAGGAGGGTCTGGACCGGGTCTTCGAGGTGCTGCGCGCGCCGTACACCGAAGAGCCGACCAACTGGTCCCGTCGCTATAAGGCGAACCTGGAGAAGCTCGCCTCGGGCGACGTTATCAAGGTCGCCGAGGTTGTGCGCGACCTCTGGCGTCGCGAGCGCGAGCGCGGCCTCTCGGCCGGCGAGAAGCGGATGCTCGCGAAGGCGCGCCAGATCCTCGTCAGCGAGCTCGCGCTGGCGGAGAACACCAACGAGGACAAGGCGGAGACGCTGCTCGACGAGGTCCTCGCCTCGTAGTGCAGTCGGGCTGCCGCCCACCGCTCACAGCGCCCGGTGCTGGCGCGCCGCTCCCAGGACGAAGTGTCCAGGGGTGGTGCAGTGGCACTTCGGGCGCTGAGGCGTGTCCGGACGACGCCCCCCGCCCGAGCCGGTCCAGGCCTGCAAGACCGTTTCTGCGGAGTTGTGCGGCGGGCAGTGGACCGTGGATCTTCGGAAGGGGCCCGGGCGCCCGCCGGGCACGCCAAGGCCATACCCACTTCGCCGAAGGAGTGAAACCTGAACGCCTCAGCAGCAGTCGCAGCAGCAGTGGTGCCCGCCGCCGGACGCGGTGAGCGGCTGGGGCCCGGCGCCCCGAAGGCCCTGCGGGAACTGGGCGGCGTGCCGCTCCTGGTGCACGCCGTACGGGCCCTGGCGCGCAGCCGGGCGGTCGGGCTGGTCGTGGTCGCCGCGCCCGCCGACGGGGTGGCCGAGGTGGTCGCCCTGCTGGACAGCCACGGGCTGGACGGCAAGGACATCCGGGTGGTGCCCGGCGGCGCGACCCGCCAGGAGTCGGTCCGGCTCGGCCTGGCCGCGATCCCGGAGGACGTCGGGATCGTCCTGGTGCACGACGCGGCCCGCCCGCTCGTCCCGGTTGAGGTGGTGGACGCCGTCGCGGCCGCCGTCCGGGCCGGGGCCGAGGCGGTGGTGCCCGCGGTGCCGCTGGCCGACACCGTGAAGCGGGTCGAGCCGAACCCGGGCCGCCCCGAGCCGGTCATCGACACGCCCGAGCGGGCCACCCTGCGCGCCGTGCAGACCCCGCAGGGGTTCGACCGGGCCGCCCTGGTCGAGGTGCACGCCAAGGCGCTGGCCGAGGAGGCCGAGGGCGGCGCCGACGCGCCGGCGGTCACCGACGACGCCGGCCTGGTGGAGCGCTACGGCGGCCGGGTCGTCGTGGTGCCCGGCCACGAGGAGGCGTTCAAGGTCACCCGTCCGTTGGACCTCGTGCTCGCCGAGGCCGTACTCGCCCGCCGGAGGGCCGCCGATGCCTACTGAACCGTTGATCCCCCGGGTGGGGATCGGTACCGATGTGCACGCCTTCGAGGCCGGCCGGCCGCTCCGGGTGGCCGGACTGGAGTGGCCGGACGCCGAGTTCGGGCTCTCCGGGCACTCGGACGCGGACGTCGCCGCGCACGCCGCCTGCGACGCGCTGTTCTCGGCCGCCGGAATCGGCGACCTGGGCGCCCACTTCGGCACCGACCGCCCCGAGTGGGCCGGTGCCTCCGGGGTCAAACTGCTCGGCGAGGCGGCCCGGCTGGTCCGCGAGGCGGGATTCGAGATCGGGAACGTCGCGGTCCAGGTGATCGGCGTCCGGCCGAAGATCGGCAAGCGGCGGGCGGAGGCGCAGGCCGCGCTGTCCGAGGCGGCCGGCGCGCCGGTCTCGGTCTCCGGCACCACCACCGACGGTCTGGGTCTGACCGGCCGGGCCGAGGGCCTGGCCGCGATCGCCACCGCCCTGGTGTACGAACGGCGTTGAGCGGGGTGCCGGTCGCGGCAACGGAAATAGACCTCCGCTGACGGGTGTTCACCAGGTGCTGCGGGGGCCCGAATCGATAGTGTGCGGTACGGGCCCGCGCGGAGCTCGCCTCGGGTCCGTACCGCCGCCGACGAGAAGAGGTTTCCGATGGGCGTTGAACTCTCCGACAAGGCCAAGGCGTTGATCGACGGCAAGAGCTTCGCCGTGGTCTCCACGATCCAGCCCGACGGCAGTCCCCAGTCCTCCGTGGTCTGGGTCAAGCGGGACGGCGACGACATCCTGTTCTCCACCGTCGAAGGCCGCCGCAAGCACCTCAACCTGGTGAAGGACGCGCGCGTCTCGCTGGTGATCAACCCGCCGGAGAGCCCGTACGAGTACCTGGAGGCGCGCGGCTCGGTGACGATGACCACCGAGGGCGGCCGGGAGCTGATCAACGAGCTGGCCGCCAAGTACCGCGGGGTGGACACCTACACCTGGGACGGCCCGGAGGACGTCCGGGTGGTCATCCGGCTCTCCCCGCGCAAGGTGGTCGGCAACATCTGACCGGTGTACTGGACGGGCGTTTCCCCGGGGGTGCGGCCTGTCATTCCCGGGGAATGTCGCGGGGCACCCCCCGCCGCCCACTACGCTTGACGCTGTGAGCATTCGTCTGTACGACACCAGCACCCGCCAGGTACGCGACTTCGTCCCGCTCGTACCGGGTTGTGTCTCGATCTACCTGTGCGGCGCTACCGTCCAGTCGGCGCCACACATCGGGCACGTCCGGTCCTACCTCAACTTCGACATCATGCAGCGGTGGTTCGCCTACCGCGGCTACCAGGTGACCTTCGCCCGCAACGTCACCGACATCGACGACAAGATCATCGCCAAGGAGCGCGAGCTCGGCACGCCGTGGTGGCAGATCGGCTACGAGAACGAGCGCGCCTTCAACGACGGTTACAACGCGCTCGGCTGCCTGCCGCCGACCGTCGAGCCCCGGGCCACCGGGCACATCCCCGAGATGGTCGAGATGATGCAGGCACTCATTGCGAAGGGCCACGCCTACGCGGTCGACGGCAACGTCTACTTCGACGTGAAGTCGTACCCCGACTACCTCGCGCTCTCCAACCAGAAGCTGGACGACCTGCGCCAGCCCGAGGGCGAGGGCGAGACCGGCAAGCGCGACCAGCGCGACTTCGCGATGTGGAAGGCCGCCAAGCCGGGCGAGCCGAGCTGGGAGACCCCGTGGGGCCGCGGTCGGCCGGGCTGGCACCTGGAGTGCTCGGCGATGGCCCACAAGTACCTGGGCCCGGCCTTCGACATCCACGGCGGCGGGCTGGACCTGATCTTCCCGCACCACGAGAACGAGATCGCCCAGTCCAAGGCCTACGGCGACGACTTCGCCAACTTCTGGGCGCACAACGCCTGGGTCACCATGGCCGGCGAGAAGATGAGCAAGTCGCTGGGCAACTCGGTGCTGGTCTCCGAGATGGTCCAGCGCTGGCGGCCGATCGTGCTCCGCTACTACCTGGGCTCCCCGCACTACCGCTCGATGATCGAGTACAGCGAGGAGTCGCTGCGCGAGGCCGAGGCCGGCTTCGGCCGGATCGAGGGCTTCGTCCAGCGCGCCGTCGAGCGCTGCGGCACGGTCGACGCGGCGCCCGAGGTGCCGCCGGCCTTCGCCGAGGCGATGGACGACGACTTCGGTGTGCCGCAGGCGCTGGCCGTCGTGCACACCGCCGTCCGCCAGGGCAACAGCGCCCTGAACGCGGACGACAAGGAGACCGTGGTGGCGCGACTGGCCGAGGTCCGTGCGATGCTCGGTGTACTGGGCCTCGACCCGCTCGACCGGCACTGGGCCGGGACGGAGCGCGGCGAGGACCTCCACGGCGTGGTCGACTCGCTGGTCCGTCTGGTCCTGGACCAGCGGCAGGCGGCGCGCGAGCGCAAGGACTTCGCCACCGCGGATGCCATCCGCGACCAGCTCGGCCTGGCCGGGCTGGCCATCGAGGACACCCCGTCCGGCCCGCGCTGGACGATCAACAGCCAGTAACCCCATCTGACGATCGGGGTGATGGGTGGGCCGTACCGGACCGGTGCGGCCCTCCCGCATGACGTAGCGCATGCCGTCGGCCGCCGCCGCACCGAGCGGGGCGGCCGGGCATGCCGGACAGACAGGAAGTACAGCCATGGCCGGCAACAGCCAGCGCAGGAACCGCCGCAACCCCGGATCGAAGAAGGGCGCGTCTGTCGGTACCGGCGGGCACAGCCGGAAGGCGCTGCAGGGCAAGGGCCCGACCCCGCCCGGTGAGGAGCGCAAGGGCCACCCCAAGCAGCGGGCCGCCAATGCCGCGCTGAAGCGTGAGCGGGACGCCAAGGCCCGGGCCGGCATGCGCCGGGCCGGCGGCGGCGGTCGCGGCGGTCGCGGCGGCGCGGGCAGCGCCGAGCTGGTCTTCGGCCGCAACTCGGTGGTCGAGGCCCTGCAGGGCGGCGTCCCGGCCAACGCGCTGTACGTCCAGCAGTTCATCGACACCGACGACCGCGTGCGCGAGGCCTTCCAGGCCGCCAACGACCGCGGCATCCCGCTGATGGAGGCCCCGCGCCCGCAGCTGGACCAGATGACCGGCGGCCTCAACCACCAGGGCCTGGTGCTGCAGGTCCCGCCGTACGAGTACGCGCACCCCGAGGACCTGCTGGAGGAGGCCGCCGACGCCGGCCAGGACGCGCTGATCATCGCCCTGGACGGGGTCACCGACTCGCGCAACCTGGGCGCCGTGGTCCGCTCCGCCGCCGCCTTCGGCGCGCACGGTGTGGTCATCCCCGAGCGCCGCGCGGCCGGCATGACCGCCGGTGCCTGGAAGACCTCCTCCGGCGCCGCGGCCCGGCTGCCCGTGGCCCGCGCCACCAACCTGACCCGCGCCCTGGAGGCCTACCAGAAGGCCGGTTTGATGGTGGTCGGCCTGGCCGCCGACGGCGAGGCCGAGCTGGGCGACCTGGAGCTGCTGACCGGCCCGGTCGTGATCGTCGCGGGCAGCGAGGGCAAGGGCCTGTCCCGGCTGGTCTCGGAGACCTGCGACATGCGGGTGCGGATCCCGATGTCGGGGCTGACCGAGTCGCTGAACGCCGGTGTCGCGGCGGGCATCGTGCTGTACGAGGCCGCGCGGCTGCGCGCCAAGCGCTGAGCACACCCGCTGCTCTTGCCGCAGGCGATTTTCTGAATTCTCCGCGATCCGAGTGAAAGGCGATCGGGCCCGACCGGGTCCGATCGCCTTTTTCGTGATCACTTCAAGTATGCGCCGGACATCCACCCGGGAGAGTGTCCTAAGCGGCCGTCACCCGGTTAGACGGGTGTGGACACCAGAACACCTCGGCGCCCCCTGTTCGGCGGTGGCAGTACCGGGATAGACGCGGGCCCCGGGCTCGACACCGTCAAGGTGCCGTCGGACCCGGCGCGCCTCAGCAGCACCCAGGCGAGCTTTCGGCTCCGGCTCGGCGCCCCGGTGGCGCCGCTGATCGAGGCCCCGGCCGGACTGCTGTCCTCCGGCGCCGCGTTCGGCGACCCGTACGCCGACCAGGGCCTGATCCGCCGGCCGCTGGTCACCCCGCAGGTCGTCGTGCCCGCCTCCGCCGTCCCGGCGCTGGCAGGGGCCGGGGCCGGCGGCGCGCCGCGCCGCAAGGGCCGGGTCACCGCCGTCACCTGGACCGGCCGGACGGCCCCCGGGGACCTCGCGGCCACCCGGCTGCTGGAGGCGGTGCGCCAGACCGGATCCCCGGCCGGCGGCGTCGGCCTGGCCGAGGCGGACACCCAGGTGCTCCCGGCCTACGCGGGCGCCCGGAGCGTCCCGCGCCAGCCGCGCGAGGGCACTGGCAGCGCCACCGACGCGGGCATCGGCCCGGTCGGCGAGCCGCACGGCTGGACCCCGAGCGGTGAGCTGCCCGAGGTCTCCGCCGCCGAGGGCAAGCAGCCCTGGTACCCGGGCCGCCGGGTCGACCTCGGCCTGGTGCTGCTGCCGCTGCGCGCGGTGCTCGGCTCGCTCTCGGTCTACGCCGGGTTCAGCAAACTCTGCGACCCGGTGTACTTCGACGGCGGCGAGCGCGGCTCGATGATGCGCTGGCTCTCCTCGCTGCACCCGTGGAAGGTCGCAGAGCCGCTGCTCGCCTTCGCGATGGCGCACCCGGTGGGCTCCGGCCTGGCGGTGTCCTTCACCGAGATCGTGGTCGGCGTGCTGACCATCCTCGGCCTCTGGCAGCGGCTCGCGGCCGGGGCGGCGATGCTGCTCTCGGCGGCGCTGCTGTTCACCGTCAGCTGGCGGGCCGTGCCGGTCTACGACACCCCGGACCTGATCTTCCTCGCGGCGTGGAGCCCGCTGCTGATCGCCGGGGCACCGTTCGCCTCGCTGGACGGGCGGCTCAACCTGGAGGCCTGGCGCCGGGTCGGCGCGGGCGCGCCGGGCACGCTGCGCCGCCGGGTGCTGCGCCGGGGCACGGTGGTCACCACCGTCGTGGTCGGCCTGACCCTGCTGCTCGGCTCGATGCTGGGCGCGGCCGTCCGGACCGGCGCCCGGCCGCACGAGACGCCGGCCCGCCCGGCCACCGACTACGGCACCCCGGTCTGGCCGTCGGGCGGCCCGTCCGGCGCCCCGGGCGGCCAGGGCACGTCCACCTCGCCCTCGCCCGCCGCCCCGCGCCCGGCCACCCCGACGCCGAGCGCGACCTCCCCGTCCAGCGCCCCCGCCGCCAAGCCCACCGGTGCCACGCCGAGCGGCAAGCACTCCGGCAGGGCGGAGACCGGGGCCGGCGGCTCCGCCCCGGCGCCGGCGGCCCCGTCCGCCGCCGCGGGCGGCTCCGCAGCGGCCCCGCGCGGCACCCCGGCCCCCGGCGGCTCGGGTACCGCGCCCAAGCCGAGCCCGAGCAACGGCTCCGGGCTGCTCGGCGGGGTGCTGGGCAGCGGTCCGCTGGCCGACCTGTCCGGCGGCGGGCGCTCCTCCCGCCCGGGGACGCCGATGGCGACCTGACGTCCCGTCCCCGTCCCCCGGCACGCCTCTGGCTGGGTGCTCCGTGGGGGAGCACCCGGCCGTTGCGTTGCCGTCGGGGGCTGCGTCGCCGTCGGGGGCTGTGTTGCTGCCGGGGTCGCTGCATCGCCGTCAGCGCCGGTGTGCTGCCGCCGACGTCGCCGCGTGGCCCTCAGCGGGAGCTGTCGCGGTGCGCGGCGAGCTCCTTGGCCGCCTCGGTGAGGTCCTTGGCCGTGTCGATGGCCCGCCAGTACACGCCCTGCGGCAGCTGGTAGCCCGCCAGCCGCTTGCCGCGGGCGAGTTGGGGGAAGGTGGTGCGCTCGTGGTCGCCCACGTCCGGCAGCAGCTCGGCGAACTCCGGGCTGAACACGTACAGGCCGGCGTTGATCAGGAACGGCGAGGGCGGGGCCTCGATGAAGTCCAGCACGTTGCCGAACTGGTCGGTCTCCACGGCGCCCCAGGGGATCCGCGGCCGGGCCAGCGCGAGCGTCGCGACGGCGTCCCGCTCGTGGTGGAAGGCGGCCATGTCGCGCAGGCTGAAGCGGGTCCAGATGTCGCCGTTGGTGGCGTACCAGGGCTCGTCCGGGCGGGGCAGCGCCTTGGCCGCGTGCTTGAGGCCGCCGCCGCGCCCGAGCGGCTCGGCCTCGACCACCGTACGGACGCGCAGCGGCAGGTCCGCCGTGCTGAGCCACTCCTCCAGCACGGCGGCCAGGTGCCCGCAGGACACCACGACGTCGGTGACGCCCTCGGCGGCCAGCCAGGCCAGCTGGTGGCCGAGGATCGGCGTGCCCGTCCCCGGGATCTCGACCAGCGGCTTGGGGCGGTCGTCGGTGTAGGGGCGCAGCCGGGAGCCCTGGCCGCCGGCCAGGATGACGGCCTGGGTGACGGCCTGGGTGACGGCCTGGGTGACGGCCTGGGTGACGGGCGTCGTGGTCGGCCGGGGCTGGTGGGACTGGGACTGCGGGGACGCGAGGTCGGCGGTGGGGCCGGAGTCAGCGGTCATGGCTGAACGATAGGGCGCCCGCGGCGGGCTTCGTCAGCCCACCGTCGTCGACCGTCAGCCGATGACGCCCGCCGCGAAGGAGCCGTCGCAGACCGGGCGGGCGAAGGAACGGGCTCGCTGGACGTCGCCCTGGTACTTGCGCACCGCGGCCTTGCCCAGCTCGGTCGCCAGCGAGGTGCAGTACGGCGTGAGCGAGGGCTGCTCGCGCATCGAGCGCTCCAGCAGGTCCAGCGCGGCGGACGGGTTCTTGGCGCGCAGCTCGTCCAGCAGCGCCACCCGCAGCGCCTCCTGCGGGGCGAGCCCGTCCGTCTTGGTGGTGGCGGCGGAGCGCCCGATCCCGGCGCCGTCGCCGCTGGACGCCGCCACCACCTGCTGGTCGAGCCCGGTCGGCGGGGCCCACGGGACCCGGGTCACGGCGAGGGTGCCGGTGGTCACCAGGACGACCGGCAGGGTCAGGGCGACGGTCTGGCCGATACGGCGCACAAGCTGCTTCACCCTCAGGAGAGTAGCGGTGGGTACGGGCCGAATAGCTCTCCGTTACACCATTGAGTGACGTGGTGTCCGGGTTTGTCCCTGCGCCGTGTTGACGTGGGGGTGTACGGACGGAGCCCGCCGGACCGGGGAGGGTCCGACGGGCTCCGTCGCGTCGGTCAGCTGCCGTGCCTGCGGCGCCTGCCGCACCTGCCGCGCCTGCCGTGTGCCGTGCCTGTCGCGTCAGTCGCAGACGCTCAGGCGCACGCCGGTGCTGGTGGCGAAGACGTGGGTCTCCTGCGCGATCGGCACGACGTGGATGGTCTCGCCGCGGGTCGGGATCTGCCGGCCGGGGACGCGGACGACCAGGTCCTTGTCCACGCCGCCGATCTGGGTGGTGCCGTAGACGAAGCCGTCCGAGCCGAGCTCCTCGACCACGTTCACGGTCACCGCGACGCCCTCGATGCCGCCGGCCGGGACGATCTGGAAGTGCTCGGGGCGGACACCGACGATCACCGTCTTGTCGGTGCCGGCGCCGGCCAGGTTCTCGCGCGAGATGTTGACGACCGAGCCGCCGAACTTCACGCCGCCGTCCACCAGCGGCACCTCGACCAGGTTCATGGCCGGCGAGCCGATGAAGCCGGCCACGAAGAGGTTGGCGGGCTTGTCGTACATGTTGCGCGGGGTGTCGACCTGCTGCAGCAGACCGTCCTTGAGCACCGCGACCCGGTCGCCCATGGTGAGCGCCTCGGTCTGGTCGTGGGTGACGTACACGGTGGTGATGCCCAGGCGGCGCTGCAGGCCGGCGATCTGGGTACGGGTCGAGACGCGGAGCTTGGCGTCCAGGTTCGACAGCGGCTCGTCCATCAGGAAGACCTGAGGCTGGCGGACGATCGCGCGGCCCATCGCGACGCGCTGGCGCTGACCGCCGGAGAGCGCCTTCGGCTTGCGGTCCAGGTACTCGGTGAGGTCGAGGATCTTCGCCGCCTCCTCGACCTTGGTGCGGATGTCCGCCTTGTTCACGCCGGCGATCTTGAGCGCGAAGCCCATGTTCTCGGCGACGGTCATGTGCGGGTAGAGCGCGTAGTTCTGGAACACCATCGCGATGTCCCGGTCCTTCGGCGGCAGGTGGGTGACGTCCCGGTCGCCGATCCGGATGGCGCCGCTGTTGACGTCCTCCAGGCCGGCCAGCATGCGCAGGCTGGTCGACTTGCCGCAGCCCGACGGGCCGACCAGGACGAGGAACTCGCCGTCCGCGATCTCCAGGTCCAGCGCGTCCACCGAGGGCTTGGTGGCCCCGGGGTAGATGCGGGTCGCCTGGTCGTACGTGACAGAAGCCATGGTTGTGCTCTCCTTCACCGGCAGGAACGTGCCGGACGATCCGAGTAAAGGGGGGTGGTTCGTCTCCGTCGGTCCGTCAGTGGTCTGAACCACTGCGCAAACCGGCTCCCGGCGACGCTACCTGCGCTCCCGCCGCTTGTCAGCCCCTCTCCGCCCGTTTTCGGCATCGGTTCCATCACGCCCACCCACCCCGCCAACCCCGGATATCCCCCCACCCCGCCACCCCGGCCCGGTAGACTGCCCCCGGTGCCGCCGTGATCCATCGCGGACGGCCACCGTGCCTCCTTAGCTCAGCTGGCCAGAGCACCGCTCTTGTAAAGCGGGGGTCGTCGGTTCGAACCCGACAGGGGGCTCAGCTTCCGGCCCAGGTCAGAGGGCCGAAGAACGCGGAAAGCCCCGGGCCGTGATCGGCCCGGGGCTTTCTGACATCTCCAGATGACATCAGTCGGTCTTGCGGCGCCGCTTCAACAGGCGGTCCATGTGCCTCATCGCCTCGCGCTGCTTCTCCTGCACCACGTGCGTGTAGACCTCCATCGTGATGGCGATCTGGCTGTGCCCGAGGATGGCCATCAGGTCCCGGGGCGCCACGCCGGCGGCGGAGAGGAGCGTCGCGCATCCGTGCCGGGTGTCGTGCAGCCGGATCGGCGGCAGGGCCTCAGCCTTGGCCACCCGCGTGAACGAGCGGGTGAGGTTTCGCGGCTCGATCGGCTGGCCGGTCGCCGTGGTGAAGACGGAGCCGGGCTCCGGCCAGTCCTTCCCCGCCTCCAACCGCTGGCGGCGCTGCTCGGCCTGCCGGAGTCGCTGCCAGCGAAGGGGGGCGACGCACATCATCGGCAGCGGGATGACTCGCTGGCGGCGCGACTTCGGAGTGTCCTCGTACAGCTCGCCGTCCCGGCGCTGGAGCTGGCGCCGGACGGTCAGGGTTCGGTTCTCCAGGTCGATGTCGGACCAGTGCAGCCCGAGGATCTCCCCTCGCCGCAGGCCGAGCGCCACGGCGAGGACGAACGCGGCGTACAGCGGGTCACGCCGGGCCCCCTCCAGGAAGATCAGCGTGTCATCGAGGCTCCAGGGCTTGGTCACTCGGTACTCCACTCGGGGGGCTTGAACGAGCTTGGCGACGTTGCGGGTGATCAGTTCGTCCCGCACGGCGGCGGACAGGGCCGTGCGGAGCACCAGGTGGGACTCCTTGGCGGTGGCCGCCGACACCTTCTTGGTCACGGTGCTGATGAGCCGGCGGACATCGGCAGTGCCGAGCTTCTCCAGGCTCTTCGAGCCGAGCACCGGCACCAGGTGGAGCCGAATGTGCATCTCGTACTTGTCGTAGGTCGTCCGCTTGCGGTGCGGCGCGATGAAGTGCTCCAACCAGTACGGCAGCCACTCGGCGAGCTTGGCCGACCGGGTGGGGGTCGGGACGCCCTGCCGGTCGCGCCGGACGAGTTCCTGGCGCTTCTCATCGCATTCCGTCCAGGTCTTGCCGTAGACGAACTTGCGGGCCCGGGTGCCGTCGGGCTGGGGCACGTAGACAGCAGCCTGGTACCGGCCGTCCTTGCGCAGGGTCACGGTGCCGGCGCCGTTGGGGTTGCGCTTCTTCGCCATCAGGCGGCTTCCTCCATCTTGGCGTTCAGGTAGTCGTGCAGGGCGGTGACGGGGATGCGGCGGAGGTTGCCCTCCTTGAAGCTGGCGAGCTTCTTCGTGCGGATGAGGTCGTAGACCTTGCTGCGGCTCATCCGCAGGGCCGCCATGACTTCGGGCACTTCCAGAGCGAGGGGCGAGATGGTGGTCACGTGTGCTCCCAGGGCGGTGGCGGGGGCTTGTCGCGATGCGTGGTTGTCCTAGGTGGGGATTTCTGCGTCACGGCGTCATCAGCGTCATTCAGGTCGTTGACCTGCGGTTTTGGGTGAAGCGGTAGTCGGGGTCTGCGTCATCGCTGCGTCGCGGGCTGCGTCATCGGGTGACGCAGGTGACGCAGGATGACGCAGCAGCCGTCGTCTGCGTCACCGCCTTCGGCGCAGGTCAGGGGCCGTTTTCCGGGTCTGGTGACGCAGGTGACGCAGCGTCTTCCCTCTTAGGACGAAAGAGGGGCTGTTTGCTTGTAGTTCGGTGCGCCTCAGAGCGTGAAGAAGGAGCCGCTTCGCGGCGCGACCTTTGGGCGGCTTCGCCGAACAGCAAGAAGAGCACCCGGCCGCCGGTGCTCTTCTTGCTTGTTGTGCGGTGAGGTGCGGGTCAGACCAGCCGGGGCTGTTCGTGCGAGGGCGGCCCGGCCGGGCGGGCCATTTCGAGGTAGCGGCCCTCTCGCGTGCGGCCGGTGTCGATGAGGACACCCCGGGCCGCAAGCGTCGGCTGGAGACGCTTGAGCCGGTCGGAGAGGACCTTCCCGGTGGTCGGCCACCCCTTGGGCAGGGAGCGCAGGTCATCGCCGCTGTAGAGGCGGCTGAGGTGGCTCAGCCACTCGGTGGAGGTCATGCGCTGCGCGCCGCCTAGATCGATGGTCTCGGCGTGCTTGAGAACGGTCTGCGCCAACAGGTCGCCCTCGATGACGTCGTCGTTCAGGTCGTCCAGGCTGGCCCGGTAGGCGGCCAGCGCCCCGAAGCCGGTCGCCGCGTCGAGCTGCGCGCACAAGTGGGCGAAGTCCGCCATACGCAGATCGGTCGGTGTCTCCGCCTCGGCCGCGCGGACCTTGACCGTGAGGTCCAGCAGCGACCCGAGCACGACGGGCAGCACCTCCGCGTACTCCGCCCACAGCTCCGCCTCGGTGCGCCGGACGCGCGGGCGCTCCAGCCGCAGGGGCAGGAGCCGTTCGGCAAGGTCGGGGCGGATGACGCCCACGTCGATGCCGGTCAGGAGCAGGGGGCGGCGGTAGCTGGCGCGGTGAACGTCGCCGTCGGTGAACAGGGCGCGCTTGACGCTCTCGGCGCCGGTCACGATGCAGCACATGGCGTCGGACAGGTCCGGGGTCATGTGGGAGAGGTTGTCCAGGGCGGTGACCCATCCGGCCGCGACCGCCGCGATCAGGTTCTCCTCGTCCTTCGGCGCCCGGCGCAGGTCACCGCTCATGCCCTCGATGATTCTCACCAGCATCCGACCGCCGGTGGACTTGCCCGCGCCCTGCGGGCCGGTGAGGAACGGGGCGGGCACGGGCACGCCCGGCGAGAGGCAGCCGATGAGCCAGGCGAGGGCCAGGCATTCGGTCTGGGCGTTGGCGAAGTTCGTCAGCCGCAAGAGCAGGTCGATGCCCTTGCCGTCGGTGTCCTTGGCCGGCAGCGGCAGCTCACCCGTGAGCTGGGTCCGACGCCAGCAGACCTCACGCGGGTCCGGGGTCAGGATGTCCCAGCCGGTGGGGTGAATGCGCACGGACAGCCCGTCCGCGCGGCCCAGGTCGAGCCAGGTAGCCCCGTCGAAGCCCGGGGCCACCCGGATGTGGACGGCCTGCACGTCCTCGGACAGGGCGAGCGCTTCGATCAGGTCCAGCGCCTCCTTGAGAGCGCTGCCGTTGAACACGCCGACGCCGTCCCGGTACAGGCCGACCATGAGTTCCTGGCGGTGGCTGCCGGTCGTGCCCTGGGAGCGGATGGGCCGGGCCACGGGGTGGCCCACCTTCTGGGCGTAGACGGTGCCGTCGGCGGTGCGGAAGTACCGGAAGTGCGCTTGCGCGTAGTCGGCGATGATCTCGCGCGCGGGGGTCTTCTCGTCCTCGGCCACGGCTACATCCCCAGCCGGGTCAGGGCGTTGGCCCACGCGTCGGCGCAGTGCCGCGCGGATTCGCCCTTGGCCTGCGCAGCGGCGAACAGGCGCGCCGTGTGCGCCTCGGTCAGGCACCCGCACCGGCCGTGGGTGGACAGCACGGCGAGGAACGTCGCGAAGACCGTGTTGTGCACGGCGCTGGACGCCTCGGTGATGCGCTGCTCGGCCATGGCGATGCCACGGGCCAGATACGTCGGCGTGCGGTGGGGGCACGTCCCGCCCCCGCCCGGTGCCGGCACCGTGACGGCCGTCGACCGGACCGGGGCGGGCACCTTGACGACCAGGGCGCGGACGACGTCCGGCAGGGCGGCGAGGGGGCCGGTCCCGGGGCCGAGCCACCGGGCGTAGGCCATGGACGACTTGATGTCCACGCCGGGCCGCACCTTGTTGGTGGAGGGCATGGCGCCCTGGTAGAGCCAGTGCTCACCCCGGGTGGTGGCCACGGTCCGGGTGGCGGGCAGGTTCGTGCGCGCCCAGGTGATGGCGTCCGGGTTGTCGAGGTCGACGACGGTCAGCCCGGCGCCGCCGGGGTGGTAGGCCACCGCCGCCGCGTGGCGCCACGCTCGCGCCCATGCGGGCGAGTTGATGATGTCGGGGTCGGTGGTGGCGGCGGCCCAGCCGTGGCAGGGGGCCGGGCAGTCGCAGGGGCCGGGGGTCTTCATGTTCGGCCGGCCGCCGCACGCGTTGCGGTCGCAGCGCGGGCAGTTGCCGAACGGCACCTTCCCGGCCCGCAACGGCAGTACGGGCACGTTGCGGGCCGCCACGGCGAGGGCGGTGGACAGATGCTCTCCCCGGATGCGGGTCAGTTGGGTCATGCTGGATGCCTCCAGTTCTTGGGCTGGACTGGCGGCGGCCCCGGTTCTTGGCGGAAGGGGGCCGCCGTTGCCGTTCGAGCAGGTCAGCGGTTGCGGTTGGTGACGTTGACGCTCACGTTCACGGCGCCCTGTCCGCCTCGGCCCCCGCCGCCGCTGTTCTTGAGCAGGTAGAGGACTCCGAGGGCGCCGACGAGCAGGCCGAGACCGGTGGTCGCGGCGGCGAGGGTCTGGAGCAGGAAGCCGAGGCCGAGTCCGCCGGCGCCGACGCCGATGCCTCCGGCGAGCAGGCGGGCGGGCCACGGGTCCCGCGCGGGCACCGCGACCGGGAGGGGCGCGGGGGTGTGCGGGGCGGGCAGGTACGCGGGCCCGGGGTGCTGGACCGCAAGCGGGGCCTGAGTCGGCGGCTGGTAGAGGACCAGGGGCGCCGGGGCGGGCGGGGTCTGGTGGGCGTAGTAGGGGGTGCCGTCCGGGGTGTAGAGCACCGAAGGGACGGTGGGTTGCGGGGTGGCGTGGTCCACGATTCTTCTCCCGTCAGGGGACGTGGCGCGAGGTGTCAGGAGCGGGGTGTCAGACGGTGTCAGCGACCGTCTGACACCCCGTCTGCCTAGGGGAATGGGTGTCAGCGGGTGTCAGGTGTCAGAGGTGTCAGACCAGCGCCGGGGCGGGCACGATCCGGTACCGGCCGGCCTTCGCGGAGGGGACCAAGCGGCCCTCGTCTACGAGACGGCGGAACTCCCCGGAGACCCACGGGCGGGAGCGGCCGAACTGGGCGGCCTGCGCCATGACGTCCTTCGGGCCGATCACCATCATGCCGGCCTGCTCGAAGGCGGACACGATGGCGTCCATGGCGGCGCGGGCTTCCTCGGGGGTGAAGTCCGGGGCGGCCGGGGCGGGGCCGAACGTCATGCCGGCCACGGTGTCGGGGACCGGGGGGAGTTCCGCCTGCGGGTCCAGGTCGGCGTCCTCGGGGTCCACCCGCCGCTCGGCGCCGCCGTCGGTCTCGTCCGCGTCGGTGTACACGCTGTCCTCGTCCTCGTCGGTGGCGCCGTGGTTGTGGCGTTCGGTGTAGGCCTTGCCTGCGGTGGCGGCGGCGGCCTTCGCGGTGACGGGGTCGACCTTGGCGCCGTTGCGCACCGACCACGCGGCGAGCTGTTCCATGACGCGGGCGGCCCGGCCGGTGAAGCGGAAGGTGCGGCCCGGGGAGCTGTAGCGCTGCTCGGGGACGCCGGGGGTGACCAGGTAGCAGTAGCCGGGGCGGCGGTTGGCCCAGGCACCGGGGTGGGCACCGGCGTCCAGGACCGGGCCGGGCAGGGCCATGCCCTCGTCCCGGGCGTCCAGGCCGAACACCAGCGCGCTGGGCAGGCTGGCCCGGGTGCTGGTGCTGATCTGGTCGTGGCTGGGCCGCTGCAGGCTGATGACCAGGGCGGCGCCGGCGGCGCGGGCGAGCTGGGCGATCTCGGTGAAGCCCTCGTCGCCCATGAAGCGGATGGTGGCGGCGGCCTCCTCGAACCAGCCGACCAGGAACGGCATTCCGGGGCAGTTGCAGGCGCGGCCCTTCTGGCACGAGTGCCCGGGGTCGCTCTGCTGCTCGGCGGCGGCGGGGACCCACTGGCGGTAGCCGTGGGCGCCGAGCCAGCGGGTGCGGGCGGGAATGACGGCCTGGAGGGCGGTGACCATGGTCTCGGTCTCGGCCCCGCCCTCCACGGCCCAGTCCAGGCCCGGCCGCAGCGGGCCGAAGTCCTGGAAGGCCTTGGGGTCGGACAGCCAGACGATGACGTCGCGCCGCCCCATGATCTCGGTGAGCACGTTGAGCGCGCCGTCGCCCTTGCCGGAGCCGGTCATGCCGCAGATCAGCAGGTGGGTGCCGTTGCGGCCCGCCTCCGGGTCGCCGGGCAGCCACAGCATGAGCGGGGAGCCGTCGTCGTAGCGGCCGATGATCAGCGGATCGGCGATCGAGCCGCCGACGTTGGTGGGCATCTCCCACTCGACCACTTCGGCGAGCATGTCCCGGGGTACCACGACCAGTTCGCCCCGCCGGGCGGAGTCGGGGTCGGGCAGGTAGCGCACGGCGGTGGGGGCGACGTCCAGGCCGGAGGCGATGTTCGGCAGCGCTCGGGTGACGTCGTCGTTGGTCATCTCCCCGGCCGGCAGGACCACTTCGGCGGTGACGCGGTTCGGCTCCACCTCGGCCTTGCGGATCTTGGCTCCGGCGAGCTTGACCTTCTCCAGGAGCGAGCCGTCGGCGTTGTCGGCGGCCTGGACGGCGTCGGGGTTGCGGCGCATGACCTGGCGGATGTTCCAGGACAGGGCCACGACCGGGCCGCCCATCAGGAAGGCGTCCGGGAGGGGGCCTGCCATCGGCCCGGCGAGCGCGGCCCCGGTGATCCATGCCGAAGCCGCGGCAACGGTGACGGCCGAGTGCAGGCGCCGCTGCGGGCTGGTCGTGCGGCCGGCCCACCAGGTCATGCCGGTCAGGGCGACGGAACTCAGGGTGAGGCCGACGCCGGCCGCCGCCGATCCCTGCCACTCCAGGGACGCGGCGGACCCGGCGACCCCTACTCCGGCCGCCATGATCCACGGCGGGGTGTAGGGCTTGGCCCGGTGGGCGATCCACGCGGCGATGCCCTTGCCGGTGCTGGCACCCTCCAGGTTCTCCCGGTGCTGGACCTCGGGGTCCACGTTGTCCTTCTTCGGCATGGCCGGTACTCCTCTCAGAACTGGAACGGGCGGCGCTGCTGCTGGGCCGGACGGGGCGTCATGACGTCGGCGTACTCGCGCTGGAAGGCGGCCCACGCGGCGGCGGCGTCCTTCGCCGCATCCGTCATGGCGTCGGCGGCCTTGGCGAGCTTCTTGGCCACCGAGCGGGCGCGCATCTTCGCCTGGAAGGCGTGGTCACCGGGGACGCCGGGCGCCTGCTCCAGGGCGGCCTTGAGGATTTCGGCCGCCACCTCCACCTCGATCGCGGAGTAGGAGGCGAACGCCCGCAGCGCCTCGCAGTAGGAGCGCACGTCGGCGGCCGAGTAGAACGCGGGCTCGGGCAGGGCCAGCGCGGAGGTGCGGTCCACGCCGGTGCCGGGGTTGGCGGCCGCGCCCATCTGCGGGGCGCCGGCGGTGGTGTTCTTGTTGACGTTGATGCTGATCCCGGGGGCGAACGTCGCCCCGGAGCCGAAGCCATTGCGGGTGCTGTTGCTGTTGGTGGAGCCGTTGGTGCTGTTCGCGCCGCTGTTCGGCGACGTCGTGTTCACGGTCATCGCGGTGCCTCCCCTGCGGGCCGGGACTGTCCCGGCTCCCCGCCCCCGCCCGACCCGCGTGGGGCCGGGCGAGGACAGGCAGCCGTCAGCCCGTCAGGCGCAGGCGATGAGGGCGGCGCAGGTCTCGAAGGCGTGGTGCCACGCCTGATCGAGCAGGTAGCCGCCGTTCATGCCGTGGTCGGCGAGCCGCACGAACCGCCCCTTGCCGGTGGCATCCGCCAGGCGCCGCAGGGGCTGGCGCCGGTCGGCGGCGTAGTGGCTGGCCGCGCTGAGCACGAGCGCGGCCACCACCGGGACGGGCCGCAGCCGCATGCCCAGCAGGCGGGCGCCACCGAGCAGGACGGCGGCCTGGACGGCGGTGTACGAGGCGACGTGCGCGGCGCAGGCCCGGCGCCCGGCCGCCCCGGGGCCGCCCTTGGTGGTGGCCTGGTGGTCGGACTGGACCCAGTGGTCCGCGACGTCCGCCGCCGACCGCAGCAGGGCGTAGGAGGCGGCGAAGCGGGCCGCCTGAGTGTTCATGGTCATGACAGGGGTCTCCTTGCGCAGGTGGCGGGAGAGCAGGTGAGGGGTGGGTTAGGCCGCGAGGGCGGCGTGGTCGGCGCAGGTCAGGCAGGTGCCGAGGTGCGTGGGGAGCACGTAGCCGGCGTCCCGCCTGCAGGTGGGGCAGGTGCGGCGTGCGGCGTTGGCCTTGGCGAGAGCGGCGGCCTTCGCGGGGGTCATGGGCCGTACGGGCTTGGCGCGGTCGAGCCGGTAGAGGTAGGCGGGGCGGGTGCCGCCGTAGCGGGAGCGCCACATGATCTGCGCGGCGACGTCCTGTCCGCCGGGCCGCAGGCCCTTGGCGCGGAGCTGGCGGCGGGTGAAGAGGCCACGCGGCGCCATGCGCCACGGATACGTGGGCGTGCCACCGTGGTGGGAGCCGTCGGGGTCCCAGTGCCGGGGGCGGCTCACGGCATCTCCGGCGGCGCGACGTCGAAGCGGGGGGCGTAGAAGCCGATCAGTTTCAGCGGGACACCGCAGTAGCTGGTGATGACGGACAGCCAGGCGAGCGTGCCGGAGGCGTTGGAGTCGTGGTTGAGGGTGGTCGGGTCGACACCGAGGGCCTGGCGCCAGTGCTCGAAGTGGTCGAGGCCGCTGTGCAGGGCGACGTTCAGCCCCCACGCGAAGTCGTACGTGCCGGGCAGCTGCAGGTACTCCAGCTGGACGGCCGGGGCGGGCAGGGCGGCGTGGGCGCTCAGGAGGGACAGCAGCGTGCCGGCGGCCTTGATCTGGGCGTCGGCGCTCGGGCGGGTGTCGGTGCTGGTGGTCACGATGCCTGCTCCTCTGCGGGGTGGGTGGTCTCTTCGGTGGCGGGGACGGCGTGCAGGGCGGGACGCTCCGTACCGGCCGCGCTGAACTCGCGGTAGCGGTTGGCGACCCATCCGGCCGACCAGCCGGTCAGCTCGGCCGCCCGCCGCTGCGGGACGCCAGCCACCACACAGGCCTGAACCTTCAGTCGGGCTTGGTCCTCGGGCAGCCTCTCGTCCACGGCGGGCGCGGTGAGGAGTTCATGCCGCAGCCGCTCGATCTCGCGCCCGGCGTCCTGCTCACGCTCACGCTCACGGCGCTCACGCTCGCTCACCTCGCGCTCACGACGCTCACGCTCCCGCCGATCGGCCTCCTCCTTGCGCTGCCGTTCCTCGCGCTCGGCAGCCTCTCGACGGGCCTGCTCCTGCCGCGCCTCGCGGGCCATGCGCTCCTCATGCTCACGCTGCTTGTCGGCCATCCGCTCCTCGTGCTCACGGCGCTCACGCTCGCGCTGCTCGGCCCGGGCGTACTCGGCCAAGCGGTCCTCGCGTTCCTGCCGGCGGCGCTCCTCCTGGCGACGCTCGCGCTCGGCCCGCTCATCGCGCTCACGGGCCTCACGGGCGGCCAACGCGGCGGCGATCGCCCGCCGGTAGGCAAGGGAGGTCTCCGCCGTGACGATCAGCAGCAGCGGCGCCACCGCGTGGACCGCCACCCCGACCGCATCGCGGTCCAGGGCGGACAGACCTACGTTGAGCAGCACCGTCATGACGCCGGTCATCCAGCGCAGCACGACCGGCCACCGGCCACCGTCGCCGCCGAGACGGGCGAGCGTGCTGTCCATGCGGATCACGATCACCACCGCCGCGTCCACGACCAGCGGCAGGATCGGAGCTGTCCACTGCCACCCCCTCGGGGTGTGTCCGGACATCAGCGGGGTCACCGTGAGCACGCTGTAGAGGACCGCGCCCAGCGTGATCGTCCACGTGCCCACGGCCAACGCCCGCTCCGCCGACCGGATCTGTTCCTGGCTCATCGACGCCCTCACCGCGACCACCGCCCGGCGATCGGAGCACGGTGCGTGAGCGCGCCGTGAGCGGACATGAGCGCCGTGAGCGGGAGTCGGGCCATCACGCCGCCGCCTTCCAGGCCTGGACCCGGCGGCGCTCGGCGGTGCGCATCAGCGAGGACGCGAACCGGGCCGCCGGCCCGTCCAGGTCCCGCAGGATCTCCCGCGCCACGTCGAGACGGGCCAGCCTGTCCTCGGCGGACTCGTCCTCGCTGCCGGTGAACAGCTCGGCGTCGATGCCGAAGCCGAAGGCGAGCTCCGTGAACTCGGCCCGGGTCATGGCCTCCTGGCCTGCGACAATCAGTTTCATGGGTTCACCTCGTCCAGTTGGGTGGTGAGCCCGCAGGGCCGCCGCGCACCCGGCCAAGGAAAGCGCGGCGGCCCGACGCGTCCGGGCTCAGCTACTCGTCACATCACGAGCAGCCATGACCCCCGACCCGCCACAGGCGGCACGGATCGGGGACCAAAGACACTCGTTCTTGATCAGCACACTGTTGAGTTCTCAAGGAACTGCGATCCGCGCAGCTCGCAGGGCGTGCGGCTCAGCCGCCTTCCCCCGACAACTGCGGGTCGCATTTGCGCAGGTCAGAGCAGCCCAAAGAAGGGCCTCTCGTCATGGTCTGCATTGTCCGAACAATGCTGCCGGTGAAGAGATTGGCACGCTCGGCTACCCGTGGTCAAGCTCATCGTCCGCATTGACTGGACAATGCGTCGTGAGCTGCGGTTTCATGGGTTGCATGTCAGCGATGCGATCTGGGCGAGCGCCCATGTACCAGCAGATCCGCGACGCACTGAGGCAGCAGATCGCGGATGGAACGCTCTCGGCCGGCGCGCAGCTACCGACCGAAGCGGCCCTCACGGCCCAGTACGGCGTTGGTCGAGCCACGGTGCGCCAGGCGCTGGGCGAGTTGGTCAACGAAGGCCTGGTCGTGCCGATGAGGCCCCGGGGCTACTTCGTGAAAGAGCGCAGGCCAATGGTCTTTCGCCCGCAGGCCGAGTTCCGCAAGCGCCCATACTCGGCGGAGATGGACGCCTTCGTCACGGAGCACTCGGCAGATGGACGGGAGCCGCGCCAGCTCATCGAGGTGGCCATCGTGGAGCCAGCCCCGGACATTGCGAAGCGCCTGCACCTGGAGCCGGGGGAGCTTGCTGCGGTGCGTCGCCGAATCCGCTGGCTCGACGGCGAGCCGTTCAACGTGAACGACAGCTACTTCCCGCTGGACATCGTCCGAGACTCCGAGATCATGCGGCCCGAGGACATCACCCGGGGCGCCAACGAAGTGCTGGCCGAGCTGGGCTACCGGCAGGTCCGGGCGCTAGATGAGCTGTACGTGCGGATGCCGACCCCGGATGAGGCGCGCCGTCTTGAGCTGGGCCCCGGGACCCCTGTCGCGTACCACGTCTGCACCGGGTACACGGCCGACGCGCGGCCGGTGCGGGTCGCGGTGAGCGTGCTGCCGGGTGACCGGCACGTCATCTCGTACGAGCGGCAGTGGGAGCAGCCGCAGGACGGGGCCGAGTGACAGTGCTGGAGATGCGTACAGCTACGCCGGACGAACTGCCCCTGGTCGAAGGGCTGCTGATCGGCGCGGGGGAGTGGCTCGCGTCGCTCGGGAGCGACCAGTGGCAGTTCCCGCCGCGCCGGGCTCGACTACTTGAATCGATGGGGCGCGGGGAGTGCTTCCTCGCATTCCAGGACGGTCGGCCGGTTGGCACGCTGACCGTGGACGAGCAAGCCGACCCGGAGTTCTGGCGCGCCGACGACGATCCGGAGACGGCCCTGTACGTGCACCGGATGGCCATCGCTCGGGAGGTAGCCGGCCAGGCGGTTGGCGCGCGGATGCTGGACTGGGCAGCCACCCGGGCGGTGGCTGCGGGGAAGTCCAGGCTCCGGCTTGATGCGTGGAAGACGAATCCGGCGCTCCACCGGTACTACCTCGGGCGGGGCTTCACGCTGGTGCGAACTGTAGATCTGCCTCACCGGCAGTCAGGCGCCCTCTTTGAGAGAGAGGTCAGCTTGGCGGCTTGTGGGCCAGCTGCGGGGCCAGTGCAGACGTGATGCTGACAGCGTCTCCTGACATCAACACGATCGGACGCTGACACATCTGCCCGCCCCCGTGAACACTCGTTCCTGGCGGGCGGGATGCGTTCGGGCCGGTCGCCGATCACCGCGTTTGATCTTG